>WRKK01000001.1 GCA_009782245.1 Defluviitaleaceae bacterium
AATCTCGTTTGTTACCAAAAACATTATAGCGGTGCAAGCCAACAAGCCGCACCGCCCACGCCTACGAGCAATGCCGCAATGTTCGCCTGACTGGACACGGACAAGCAGAAAAACACAAGCAACAGCCATTTTAGCAAGGTTGAGGGTGCTTGTGAAATTTTTTTGGTCGTGAAAAAGACGGAAATTAGGCTAGTCCTGTCCTGTCCACTTTGCGTGAATGCACAAAATTGCATATTTGTCAACTCCTTTCGTTAAAATTTCAAGCAGAATGGCGAAAATGGCGAAAATGGCTGTGGCGAAGAGTGCCGCCACTTGATAATATTAGTATAGCAGGATTTGGCGGCTGTGCGAGATATTGTAATAATTATACGACTTTTTGTAATAATTATTTTTTTGCAATTTAGATTGCGAGTGTGGTATAATAGAAAAAACCGATTGAGGAGGCATAATATGCAGGATTTAATGATATACGAAGATTTCGTTAAGGAAATCAAGGCGCTAATTTACAAGCGCCAGTACGAGGCCATGAAAGCCGTAAACAAGGAATTATTGGGGCTTTATTGGGAGATTGGCGAAGAAATCAATAGCCAACAAAAGGAAAAAGGCTGGGGGAAGTCCGTTGTTGAAATTTTGGCAAAGGAACTTCAATTAGAGTTTCCTGGCGTAAAGGGGTTTTCAGCAGCAAATTTGTGGCGTATGCGAAATTTTTACCTAAATTACCACGAAAATGCAAAACTCGCACCATTGGTGCGAGAAATTAGCTGGACGAAAAACGTCATCATCATGGAGCGTTGCAAAGACGACTTGGAACGAGAGTTTTACTTGAAAATCGTGCGAAAATTTGGGTGGACAAAAGATGTTCTGATTAACAACCTTGAAAACAAGGCTTATGAAAAGTATTTGCTGAATCAAACCAATTTTGACGAAACGGTTCCCGAAAAATACCGCAACCAAGCGAAATTGTCCGTAAAAGACGAGTATAACTTTGATTTTTTGGAAATGGGGCTTGAATACAGCGAGGCGGAACTTGAAAACGCTCTGACGAAGAACATAAAGGCGTTTCTCCATGAACTCGGCGACGATTTTGCGTTTATGGCCAATCAATATCACTTGGTTGTGGACGGCGAGGATTTTTACATTGATTTGTTGCTGTACCACAGGCGATTGAGGTGTCTTGTAGCCATTGAGCTTAAAATCGGCAAGTTTGAGCCAGAATATGCTGGAAAAATGCAATTTTACCTTGCTGCTCTTGACGACACAAAGAAATTGGCGGACGAAAATCCATCAATCGGAATTATCGTCTGCAAAAGCAAAAGCCGCACCATTGTGGAATATGCTCTGAAAACAACCGATATGCCGATAGGCGTGTCAACTTACGGTATGTATAATTCGCTCCCCGAAAATTTGAAAAATCTCTTGCCAGAGCCAGAAGAAATTGCAAGTCGGCTTGAGGTTTTGGAGGAACTTCCGTAGAGTTAAGGCAAAAACGGCAACCGTGATTGCTTGCGAAAATTTTGTCGGCGGTGCAAAATTTTTCTTGACAAACTCCGCAAACCTTGTTATACTGATAATTGTTGAGGGGCTTAGATCAACAACGGCAAGCCAACCAAACGCCCAAAATCAAGATATAAGTGTGATTAGAGCGGCGGAGGACGGCAAAACCCACCGCATCGCCGCAATTTTATAACGGAGGAGATTGTAATGTGGAATATTCTATCCCAAATTTTAATTTCAGTTTTGATGTTTTTCGCCGTATATCGGTTTACACGGCTCTTTTTTGATACGAAAAAATCTTCGCACATATTTTTTATAATTTCGCACTTTTCGTATGTGCTGGTTTTGCTATGGAATTGGAATTTGATTTTTCCGAGTTTTCCACCGCAGATTTCCTTTGAAAATCCCAATGTTGTAACTTTGTACTTTGGTATGACGCAATATTTGATGTTTACGTTGCCAACTTTTTTGATAACTCTGAATTATGAATCTACGAAAATAAAGCGGCTTGCAGTTGCCAGCTTTTCCAGTATTTTGTTGGAAATTTTTATCGGATTTAGCAGTAATGTATTCATGATTTTCTTCCCAATGTGGGGCGGTGCGTGGATTTCATGGGGTGCGGTAAATCTTCTGCACAGTTTATTGTGGTTTCATATTTTGCTGACAATAATCAAGCGTTTTACCGACAAAAAAACCGCCGTGCTTGTGCCACACGCATTTTGGTACTTGGTATTATTTTTCTCGTTAAGCACATTTATCAGTTTTATGTTGAGAATTTTATTTGCAGAATCTCTGAATATGTTGTTTCTAGGTTGGATGATAGTGGCGTTAATGGGCGGTATTTTGTTATTTGTGCTGTACAATTTGCTAGGAAAATCCCAAGAAAACGCCATAAAAGCGGCAACCTACGAAATGGAGCGAGAACATTATTCCGAGCAACTGCAACTAATGCAACAATCGGCGGAGCAGGTAAAAGCGATACGGCACGATATGAAGTTGCATTTATCGGCAATAGCCGCCC
>WRKK01000002.1 GCA_009782245.1 Defluviitaleaceae bacterium
GTTGTAGGGGCGACCGTCCTCGGTCGCCCGTTTACCCCAACCATTCCGCCCGTTTACCCCAACCATTCCGCCCGTTTACCCCAACCATTCCGCCCGTTTACCCCAACCATTCCGCCCGTTTACCCTTGCGGGTACAATTTCAATATTCAAGCAACCTTTCTACGTAAAAAATGCACAGAATCGCCAGTTTCTGCAAAGCCGACAACATCGCCTACGCTTTCTACCCTGTTAGTTAGGCAAGTTTTGCAATGTTCGGGAGTGTCGTCTATGCAGGGCTTGTTGTCGTATAGTTGGTATTTGTTGCGGTAATCTTGCAGGGTTATAATGGGCATTAGAATATTTGCACCTGCTTTTAGCCCCATTTCACGGCCTAGCGGGTGCAGGGCTTGTAGGGCTGTTGTTGCCGCTATGTTCACGTCTTTTAGGTGTAGCCGAGTTATCGCTATCATTTTTAAGCCATAGTTAAACCGTGCAACCTGTGCGTGCGTGTCGTCAGGAGCGTTTTGCCCCATTGGCGTGTTTTTATGCACCACATATGGCCCCATGCCTATCATGTCAACATCGTTTTGCTTGTAAAACACAATATCGTTTACCATGTCCTCTGGAGTCTGCCCTGGTAAGCCTATCATAACGCCTGTGCCAACTTGGTAGCCTATCTGCCGCAGAACTTTTAGGCAATTTAGCCTATTTTCAAAAGAGTGCAGCGGCGTGTCTGGGTGAATTTTTTTGTATAATGCGGGGTTCGTTGTCTCCATTCGCAGTAAATAGCGGGTTGCGCCGTTATCAAACCATTTTTGATACACCGCCAAAGATTGCTCGCCTAAGCAGATTGTCATTGCTAGTTTGCCGTTTGTTGCGTTGCTAATTTCGGCTATAATGTCGGCGACAAACTCGCAATATTCGGCATCTTGCCGCTCGCCCGATTGTATTGTTACCGAGCCATAATTATTTTTGTACGCCCAAATCGCCATTTCCAAAATTTCGTCTTTTGTCATGCTGTACCGCTCCTGTGCGGAACTTTTGCGGATACCGCAATAATAGCAATCTTTTACGCACACATTGGAGAACTCTATCAAACCCCGATAATACGCCTTTTTGCCAACGTGCTTTTCTTTTGTGGCGTATGCGGCGGCGTAAAGTTTGTCTAAATCGGACTGTTTGGTCAAATTTATCAAGGTTAGCATATCGTCAAAAGTTAGCTCCGCCGTCTGCGATTTTGCCAAAATATCTTCTATCATTCAATTCCCGCCCTTTCCAAAATTTCTGTTCCTCGTTTTAATATACCACTTGCAAACGCCAAAAACAAGCCATAGTTTGTTATGGGAACTTTCGCCTGTTTGGCGGCAATTATCCGTGATTGCATTTCTTTTGCGGTTATCATGCAAGCGCCGCAATGCACAATTAGTGCGTATTGCGTTAAATCGTCGGGAAAATCCCGCCCAGCGGTAAATTCAAAATTTAGTTGCAAACCTGTAATCTTCTGCATTGCCGCTGGAATTTTCACTTGCCCAATGTCCTCGTGGGTGCGGTTGTGCGTGCATACTTCCGATACCAAAATTTTATCGCCATTTTTCAACGATTTTATCGCCGCTATTCCGTCCAGCAACTCGGATATATCGCCTTTTTGCCGTGCCATCAAAATAGAAAACGAAGTTAAGGGAATATCTTGCGGAACTAGCTTGTCAACCTCGCCGAAAACTTGCGAATCAGTTACCACCAAATCCACTTTTTTTAGGTTGACAAGAGCCGCCGTTACTTCTTTTTCGGTTACTATGCTGGCAATACAGCCGTTATCTAGGCAATCTCTTATTAGTTGTGCTTGCGGCAAAATTAGCCGTCCTTTGGGTGCGGCGCTATCTATTGGTGCAACCAACAGCACGGTAGAGCCTTTTGGCAACAAATCGCCTATCAAAGTTTCCCTGGCTTTGTTGGCGTTTTGTATAGAAAAAAGTTGGTTGACAATTTCTTGTTTTAGAGCATTTATCGTGGCTGGCTGGTGAATCGACACGGCTATTGCGGGAAAATCGGCGATATTTTCGGCTGACAAGTCATTTTTTGTTATAACGGCGATATGCGGCGTGTTACGCTGCTGTATTTTAGCGGAAAACCTATGATAATTGTCAACCTCTTCGGCAGAAAAGCTAGAGCCATCGATTAAATACAATGCTAAATCCACCCTATTCAGCACTTTTCGGGTTTTATCGGTACGTTGCTTACCCAGCGGAGTTATATCATTCAGCCCCGCCGTATCCACCAAAACCACCGCACCAAACGGAATAAGTTCCATAGCCTTTTGCACAGAATCGGTAGTAGTACCAGAAATATCCGAAGTTATAGCAATATCCGTACCCGTCAACGCATTAAACAGCGAAGATTTACCCACATTTGTATCGCCAAAAATACCAATATGCAGCCGCACACTTTGGGGTGTATTGTTCATGTAAATTCTCCTTTGTTGGTTACTTTCAAACAACTTCAAAACCGTGGGCGCTGCCCACACCCGCCAAGGGCGCTGC
>WRKK01000003.1 GCA_009782245.1 Defluviitaleaceae bacterium
GTATAATTATGCAATGTCCCAAATGTAACGAATATATCCCAGAAGAAAATGACTTTTGCGGAAAATGTGGCAAAAATATCATGGTAGCCCCAGGCAGGATTTGGCTGTTGGTTACAGGAATTTTGTCCACGATTTTAGGCGGAATTTTGGCGTTTTCCAGTATCGGAAACTTTACGCATTTCGCTAATTTTATATTGCCATTTATTTATTCATGCCTGTGGCTATTTTGCGGAATAATGGGGATTCGCCACCGTGCCGCCTTGGAAAAGGCTGTGTTTTTAATGATTGCCGTTGCCTTGCCAACTTTGCCGACCGTAGTCGTCTTGTTATTGGGAATTGTCAACTTTTACATCACACCCACCAATATGCTGATAGCGTTTTTCGTCTACTTTCCAATTCCGATTTGCTACCTTGTGGGAGCGTACAAAAATCACGTTGAGCATCGAGAACGAAAGGCGAAAATTTCGCAAAAATAAATTTGACACGGTGTAAAATCTGTGGTACGATAATATCAGTTAAAAAATCCGCCAAAACTGCGGATTGCAGTAATATAAAAATCGGAGGTTAAAATGAAAAAGCGAGTATTTACAGACGAAAATTATGATTCCGCCGTTGGCAATGAAATTTTGGACGGCGGTATTTGTGTTGCTTGCCCAAAATGTGGCGGAATGGGCGTTGTTAAGGGCGAGGAGAGACACGAAAAATATTGGGTATATTGCAAAATTGTACGTTTCAAATGTACTTCTTGTTACCATTCGGAAAAATACGATTCCGAGGAAAACGTGCATAAAGTGCATAGAGCGCGAACTTTCTGCGAAAAATGTGAGAAACACATCAGCCTTGTTATTGACAAAAGTCAGCACGGACACAAGGTTTTGAACATTGTTTGTCCGCATTGCGGAGCGATTATTCCCACAAAAATTCAGATTGTTGAACAGGGCAAAGGATATATGTACCAGCCCAGCGTAAATCTGCGAGGGCTTTCCGCAACGGACAATACTTTTGGCTACGAATTGTACTTTTTATCCGCATACAAAGGGCGACCCGTTTTTGCCACAAACCGCTTGCATTTGCAATATTTGATTGATTATATTGGTGCAGATTTGCGAAAAAAACCTTATCGGCTTGGCGGAATTTCTCGGCGTGTGCCTGGTTTTATGAAATTGGCGAAGAATCGTGAGGAGATTTTGCGAATTTTGAGGCGGTTGCAGGAGAAATAGGGTTTCCGAGATTTTCGGGCGTTTGGGAGTTTTCAAAAAATTTCAAAAAAGTTTGACACGCCGCAAAATCTGTGGTACGATACCTTTGAAAAGCTGATTGAACTGTCGGACGGAACGCTGATTAAACGGGACGGCACGGTGGTCAGAAAAGGCGGCGAAAGGAATCGACTATGCCAAACGGACGAACATCGGCGACAATAGCCTTGGACAGATTGGAGAAAAATATATGAAAAATCTAACAAATTTTGCGTATTCCGAGAAATACACAAAGTACAAAAACGAAACAATCGACTTGGTTTTCAAGCCAGCGAACAAAAAAGCGGAAGTAGAGCGGATAAGTGGAGATTTACGGCGGATAGTAACGGATTATGAAATACCATCGGAAAATCCGCAGTATTCAGGGGTTTTTTGTAGCCACAATGCCGTATACGAAAATAACGCCGTGCTTTTTGAGTATTTTAGCATATATAGTAACCCGTTTTTTTGCGATAAAATAGCCTATTCCAACGGTTCGAAGTACGTTTTCTACAAAACGGATTTGTATGGATACAGCGTTTTTGACATGAAATCTCGCAAAACATTTGACTATTTTCCGCAATGCTCATTTTGGGATAGCGACAAGGACACGGCAGAAAACCTTGAAATCGTTAAAGAAACCTTTATTGCAACGGATATTCATTTCAATTTTGGAGATATGTTTGCGGTTGGTGGTTGCTACTGGGCTTGTCCGAGCGGAGTTTTTCTGGTCAAAATTAGCGATCCCATGCGGCAATTTGAGGAATATTTGGATTTGGCAACGCTGATTGACGGCTATGATAAATATGACGATATTGATTTTCTCGGATGGGACGGCAACGCTATAAAACTAAAATGTGCTAGTACCGAACCGCCCTATAATACCGAGATAATCACGATTTCGGAGCAGGAATATTTGGGCAAAATGATAAAAATTTGAAATTAGCGAAAAATGTGGGCGGATATTTCCCGCCCTGCTACTCGATTATTTTAATTTTTTCACGTATAACGAGAAATTTCCAAACTGCATAAATATACAACCACCCACTCCGCAAAAACGCAACCACCAGTTGCGCAACTAATAAGTTCTTGACACGACTTTTCGCCTCTGTTACAATATTCCTATAACAAATTTCCAAAAGGAGGAATTGGCATGATAATCACCATTCTAATGGCTGTTATGGCTGTATCTATGGGCTTTCTGACGTGGGTCTGCCTGTTCAAAAAGGGCGGCTGTAACTGGATTCTCCTCAACGGCGAAAACGTCGGAAGTAAGGAGTCAAAAGCC
>WRKK01000004.1 GCA_009782245.1 Defluviitaleaceae bacterium
CTAATCGGACAACGCTTTATGCGGGCTGTTATCAATACTTTGGGGCAAAGTACCCTATCGCTTGTTTTGGGCTTTTTCTTCACAATTTTGCTTTCGCTAATGCTTAACGAAGTGCGGCAAATCGGCGTAAAACGCATTATCCAAAATTTCCTGTATCTGCCCCACTTTCTAAGTTGGGTTATAGTTGCAGGCTTGGTTTCAACGGCGCTTGCGTTGCCAGATTCTGGCGGATTTATCAATAACGCATTACTTGGTATCGGCATTATTAGCGAACCTATCCACTTTTTGGCAAACCCCAATTATTTTTGGGGCATAGTTGCGGGTAGTATGTTGTGGAAAAACCTCGGTTGGAACACGATTATCTACATGGCGGCGATGACGGCAATCGATCCCGCGCTGTACGAGGCGGCATCGATAGACGGTGCAAACCGTTATCACAAGGCTTGGCACGTTACGTTGCCTAGCATACGCTCTACAATCGTAATTTTGCTGATTATGAACGTAGGTTGGCTGCTGACTAGCGGCTTTGAAATTCAATGGTTCTTGGGACACGGCGTAAATATCACACGTTCTGAAAACATCGATATTTTCGTATTGCGTTACGGTCTTGAAATGAACAACTTCGGTTTAGCAACAGCAGCGGGCATTTTGCGTACTGGCGTGGCGATTCTTATGTTGACCGCCGCTAACTTTGTCGCAAAATTGCTTGGCCAAGAAACACTATTTTAGGAGGGCGAATTTATGGCTAGTTTAAGTACCACAAAAAAAGCAAAAGTAGGCAAAAAAACCGTTCCAATAGAGCCAATCGTCTTCCACACGATAAACTACTTTTTATTGGCTATCTTGTGCGTTATAATGTTGTTCCCGATGCTGAACACGGTCGCAATCGCCTTTAACGAGGGGCTTGACACCGTTCGCGGCGGAATCCACATTTGGCCACGGCAGTTTACTTTGCAAAATTTCCAAACTGTTTTGGGAATGCACACAATTTTTGCGGCGTTTTGGATGTCCGTTTACCGCACAGTTGTGCAGGTTGTTACAAACATTCTCGTAACGTCAATGTTGGCGTTTGCACTTAGCCGCCCAGAGTTTGTGCTTAGAAAGCCCATCGCCATTGTTTTCGTTATTACAATGTACCTTAACGTTGGACTTATCCCATACTTCTTGCTAATCCAAAACTTGGGAATGATAAACACGTTTGCGGTTTACTGGGTGCCAACCATGATTTCGGCGTTTAATCTGATAATTATCCGCACGTACATGAAGAGCGTTTCGGAATCGTTGGTAGAATCGGCGCGGCTGGACGGTGCGAGTGATTTCCGCATTTATGCACAGCTGATAATGCCGTTGTGTAAGCCAACTTTGGCAACAATCGCCCTTTTCGTGGCGGTTGGTGCGTGGAACACTTGGTTTGATACGTTTATTTTCAATATTGGTGCACAACATTTGTCCGTGTTGCAGTTTGAGTTGCAACGGTTGCTTGCCTCGGCAATGCAAGCAGGGCAAGCCGCACCAGGAGCAATGGCAGCACAAGCCGCTGTTGGCATAACAATGGTAACTCCGCAAGCGATTCGTGCGGCGATTACGGTTGTGGCATCTGTGCCGATTTTGGTTGTTTATCCGTTCTTGCAAGGGTATTTTGTGCATGGTATACAGCTGGGCGGCGTGAAAGAATAGCCAAATTTGGGCTTTTGCCGCATTAACTAAATTCAAAACAGCAAACGCCGCATATTTAGGAAAATTTTCACAAATTTTTACAAATACAAAATAATCGCCTACCTACCTAACGGTGGGTGGGCGGTTTTACGATTGGAGATTTTTATGTCAGATTTATCACATCGCAAGGGGACGGCAACCGTCCCACTAGGCGCAGAGTTCGCTAACAAGCAAGTTGAAGTTAAACAGGTGAGGCACAAGGTTTTGTTCGGCTGTTCAGAGTTTACCCTGCCGCAATATTTGAACGGCGAGATGTCCGAAGAAGTCGCCGAAAGGGCAAAACGGCGTTATGACCACTTGCTGGAAATATTCAACGCCGTAACATTGCCGTTTTACTGGGGCAGATACGAATCCGAAGAGGGCAAGCCCAATTTTGACAACACGCTAAAAGCCGCAAAATGGCTAAAAGAGCGAGGTGTAACGCTAAAAGGACACCCGCTGTGCTGGCACACGGTTTGTGCCGATTGGCTAATGCAATATCCCAACGAGAAAATTTTGGAGATACAGTTAAACCGCATAAAAAGGGACGTTTCGGCGTTTGCAGGGCTAATCGATATTTGGGACGTTATCAACGAAACCGTAATAATGCCCATTTTTACACGCTACGACAACGCAATCACGAGAATATGTCAGCAATATGGGCGAATTGACCTTGTCCGCAAGCTGTTCAAAGTGGCTTGGGAAACGAACGCAAATGGAACTTTTTTGATAAACGACTTTGATACCTCGGAATCTTATGATATACTGATAGAGGGCTTGCTGGAATCTGGCGTACCGATTAAGACGATTGGGATTCAATCGCATATGCACCAAGGCGTGTGGCC
>WRKK01000005.1 GCA_009782245.1 Defluviitaleaceae bacterium
ATCGGTCGCCCCTACAAATAATCGGTCGCCCCTACAAATAATCGGTCGCCCCTACAAATAATCGGTCGCCCCTACAAATAATCGGTCGCCCCTACAACAGTCGCCCGTTTGCCCATTCCTATACAGGCTAAAGTTAATGATAGTGATATTTCCCGCCCACATTTTTATTTTCTTTCAGCAATCTATATTTTTTGTACATTACAGCCGTGTTTGCTACCAAGCATATCGCCACCAAAACCCTTGCAAACAAAAAGGGCAACATTATAAACACAGCCAACAACAATATGAATATTACAGTATTTGTTCTCATATTCAAGTTTCCCCCGCAACAGCCACCGCCATTGCGGTTGCCACCGTTTTGCAATGCGATATACTAACAGTTATGTCCGTAACACCGCAATCTTCGGCTATTTTTGCGGCGTTATCGTGCAAAATAACGTACGGTTTTCCCGCTTTATTGTGGCAAATTTCTATTGCGGCGGGACGAAACCCTACAAAGCCTGTGCCTAAAGCCTTTGCAACGGCCTCTTTTGCCGCAAAATATCCCGCCACATTTTCCAATGGGCGATCTTGCAAGCGTTCTTGCTCATTTTTGTGAAAACATCTGTCCATAAATTTTTGCCCTAGCGGCTCGCCGTTGCGTTGAAATCGGGCTATTTCTATAATGTCTGTTCCTATGCCAAATATTTGCATTTTTATACCTCGCTAAATTAAAGTTGAAAATTTTCCCCCGCAAAGTACCAGCATCAATTTACCACTAAAAAAATTAACAAAATGTTGCGGGGTCAAGGGGCGAAGTCCCTTGCGGGGTGCCTGCCCGTCCGACAGGCGGGTGCCCCACGGTTTTGTTTTTACGCCAACGCACAAAACACTACTTGTTCGCTGTTTTGGGATAAATCTCGTTGGCTGTAGCCGTCAAATATGCCTACTGGTTTTAGGTTAGATTTTATTAACATATCGTAAACGGCGGACGTGCTGTAGGCTCGTTGTTCGTGCGTTTCAAAAAAGGGCTGCCCGTTTTTTGGCAAAAAGCGGACATTATACTTGTTAATTTGCGTGTCAGGATTATAGTTGTTTTGCCAAATATAAGAAGAACCCTCGTTGCTGTCGCCGTAAAATGCGTTGCCCATCTGCTTGTAATTTTCCGCCGTTTTCATGTCAAATATTAAAACGCCACTTGGGTTAAGGAACATTGCCGCCCGTTTTATGGCTTGCTCTAGTTCCGATTCTTCTAAAAAATAGTTTAGCACATCGCAAGTGGAGTAAATTGCGTCTACTGTGCCGTATAAATCCAAATTTTTAATGTTTTGGTGCAACAGCATTGCTTTTTGGCTGTTTTGTGCTATTTTTGCCTGTGCCTCTGCCAGCATATCCGCCGAGTTATCCACGCCTATCATGTCGTAGCCTTTTTGTGCCATTAAACTTAGCATTGTTCCCGTGCCGCAGCCTAAGTCAACCACCGTGCCGCCCGTTGGCACACCGTGTTCTGCAAATTTTAACGCTATATAATCAGCCCAACTTTTGTACGGAACGCTCTCCATAAAAATATCGTAAACATTTGCAAAATAGCCGTATATATCCATGTTTTACACTTCCGTTGTTTTTATTTTGAACCTGTAGTGAACATTGCCAAGAAAATATTCACTACAGGTTTTAGCTTTAGCAATCGCTATTTTCGGTGATACAATTCCTCGGGCGAAATTTTTTGCTGATCGAAAGTTACGTGCGGGTAAGCGGCGGGTGCTGCCCAATTTATTGCGTTTTTTATTACCTGCCTAATTTGCGGGTTATCGTAAATGCGGTAGGTTTCGTGGCCAGGCGAAAAATAGAAAATTTTGCCTAGCCCGCGCGTAAACGTGCAACCGCTACGAAAAACCTCGCCGCCCGAAAACCAGCTTATACTGATAAGTTCGTCTGGTGCGGGAATGTTAAAAAATTCGCCGTAAGTTTCGTGTTGGTCTAGTTCTATATATTCGCCCACACCTGCGGCGATAGGGTGGTTGGGCGCGACTAGCCAAATGCGTTCACGTTCGTTGTTTTCGCGCCAGCGTAATTGGTGCGTGTTTGTGCCCAACAATGCACTAAATATTTTTGCGGCGTGTCCAGAATGTAGCACAATAAGCCCCATGCCTTGCAACACTCGCTGTTTTACGTTTTGCACAATATCGTCGCCCACTAAATGGTGAAACACGTGTCCCCACCAAATCAAAACGTCCGTATCGTTCAGCACTTCCTCTGTCAGCCCGTGATACGGTTGCCCTAATGTGGCGGTGCGGATTGTGCCTAACTGCTCATCTTGCCGCAAAAAACTTGCAATCGCCTCATGTATACCCTCTGGATACGCTGGCTGTGTGCCTTTTACTTCCTGGCTACCGTCCTCTTCGTTCCATACGGTAACATTAATTTTTTTTGACATTCTTAATCCTCTTTTCTAAAATCAACTGCAAAAATCAACTGCAAAACCGTGGGGCGCCCGCCTGCCGGCGGGCAGGCTGCCCCACACCCCGCAAGGGCGCTGCCCCTTGACCCCGCAAGGAGCGCGCCC
>WRKK01000006.1 GCA_009782245.1 Defluviitaleaceae bacterium
ACGGTCGCCCCTACAACGACATCTCCCGTAGGGGCGACCGTCCTCGGTCGCCCGTCCGTCTAATCCCCAATGTTTCAATAAAAGTATACGCAGGTAGACGGTCGCCCGTCCCCCCATAAATCGTTTAAGTTAATGACAGTAGGATATTATCCGCCCGTTTTTTCTACAACAACCCACTGTTTTAACATCATCTATTCCAAACCTCGCTCTCACAACTTCAAACAACTAATCCCACTGCTAGTCAACCGCCCAAAAACCTCGTCCGAATCACGGCTAGATGCCACTCCGTCAGGTATAAAATAAATAACTGCTATGTAATGACCAAACCGCATTGCGTTCAAAATCTGCTCGTATAGCGGCATTGTTAGTATCGATGTTAAAATTACCACGTTTACATTGCGGCTTGTTTCGTTTAAGTAGCTTGAAACCGCATTGTACAGCGAAAAATTTTCGTCCTCAAAATGTAGGCTGGCTATTGTGTTGTACATATTGTTAAAATCGCCAATATGCCGCCCTTTTTCACGAATATTATAACCAAAAAGTAAATCAACTGGCATTTGTTGCCGCAAACAGTACAACAACACCGCAACGGTGCTTTCTATTATGTTATCCTCCAATTTAATCACAACTTCCGAGGGTAGCTTGCGTTTAGTAGAATCCACTATTATTGCCATGCTGTTTAATGCCGATGTTTGGTAGTTTTTTACCATCCATTCGCCGCGCTTGGCTGTCAACTTCCAGTGTATTTTTTTTACGGGATCGGACGGCACATAAGGGCGAACGTCGGTAAAATCGGCGTAATCTTCCTGTAAAATGGATAAATTTGCAGGGGCTTTTGATAACATATGTATCGCAAGGTGCATATTTTCAAGGTCGGTTATGCGTGGGTACGCAACAACCTCGAATGTAGCGGAAAGTTTGCGGCGAATGTTAAAAAGTCCCAAAAAATCAATGATTTCTAGGCTGCTAAGTCCAATTTGGTATGTGCCACGATATTTTATTGTAAAACTCATGGGAAACCGCAACGGCGGCATAAACGGCTTTACGTTAGCGCGAACTCTGTCGGCGGTGGTTTCAACGGCAAAATGCCCCTCCAAAAAAATGCACCGCAAAGTGCCAAACCCGATTTTAATTTTGTTATGTAATGTGATAAAATAGCGGTTTTGCTCGCCTTTTACAACGGTGTCTTGCTCCGTTTTTTGTGTTATGCTAAGCCCATAAAGCGTGATAAGTGCAAAAAGTGCCGAAAATACAGGCATTGCAATTAGTGCGTACAATGTCATAAACATAAGCGGGTCGCCGTATAGTATCGCCGCAAAAAAGACACCCAAAAATAAGCCGCCGTACAAAATTCTATTACGCTTCACAGGGCTGGACGCACCGTTTGCAGTGCATCTTCAACAACAGTTAGTGCGCTCCGCTTTTGCAGTTTCGCCTCCTGTTTTAGGATAATACGATGCTCTAAAACGTGGGGTGCCATTGCGATAACATCATCGGGAGCGACAAAATCACGTTCGTTGTACAAAGCCCACGCTTGCGCCGCCTTAAATAGGCACAAACTGGCGCGCGGACTTGCCCCCAAAACCACGTCGGAATGCTCGCGCGTGTGCCGAGTTAGTGCGACAATAAAATTGTTAATATCCACGCTAACAAAAACTTTTTCAACTAAGCCTTGTATAAACATAATGTCATCGCCGATTGCGGTTGGCGTTAGCGTAAGCATGGGATCTCCCTCCCGAAAACGCTCTAGCATACGGCTTTCTTCGGCGGCGGTTGGATAGCCCAACGATATTTTCATAAAAAAGCGATCCAGCTGTGCTTCTGGCAATGGGTATGTACCCAAATATTCCACGGGATTTTGGGTTGCAAGCACGATAAACGGCTCTGGTACAGGATAACTTTGTCCGTCAACGGTAACTTGGTTTTCCTCCATTACCTCTAGCAAGCTAGATTGCGTTTTTGGCGAGGTTCGGTTAATTTCGTCCGCCAAAATAAATTGGCTCATAACCGCACCCGCACGATATTCAAAATCGCCTGTTTTCGGATTAAACGTTGAAAAACCAGTAATATCGGAAGGCATAATATCTGGCGTAAACTGGATTCGCTTAAACGAGCCGTCCACCGATTTTGCCAACGCCGAAACCATGCTTGTTTTTCCCACGCCAGGCACATCTTCTATCAAAGCGTGTCCACGACAAGCCAAAGTTATCAGCACCAACTCTATCGCATGACGTTTGCCAACTATCACTCTTTCAACATTATGTAGCACCCTCTTTAAGCACTGTACAGCCTGTCCGCTGTTTTCTAGCATAAAACCATCCCCTTTTTCTTACTAACATAAAAGATTAAAACCGTGGGGCTCTGCCCCCCGCCTGCCGGCGGGCAGGCACACCCCGCAAGGAGCGTGCCCCTTGACCCGCTAAATTTTTTTAATGTTAAGTTAATGACATTAGAATAATATCTGCCCCACCTGCGTACACTTTTATTGAACCATTGGGGATTAGACGGACGGGCGACCGAGGACGGTCGCCCCTACGGGTGGCGTTTTTGTAG
>WRKK01000007.1 GCA_009782245.1 Defluviitaleaceae bacterium
ACCTGCCCGCCGGCAGGCGGGAGGGGCGCGCTCCTTGCGGGGTGTGGGGCAGCCTGCCCGCCGGCAGGCGGGCGCCCCACGGTTTTAATCTTTTAGTTTATTGTTACACTAGCAAAACGGATTTTCGGTAGGATACGGCAGATTAGCGGGTTGGTTGTAGGAAATTTTGCTAATGCCTAGTATTCTTACTACGCTGTGCAGGACTTTGCCCACGTGTTCGAATGCTATTGCTGTGTGGTGCGGATAGTTATCTTCTATGAGGACGTTGCGGTAGAACCGTGCCATTTCTGGGATTGCTATAACGCCAATGCTACCAAACGATTCTGGGTCAATGTCTTTTACTTCGCCTTGGGCAATGTAGGTTTTTAGAGTGCCGTCTGCGGTGGATTGTAGGCGGAATATTGTTGCTTTGCTTGCCTTAAATTGTCCCTCTAGTGTGCCGCGAGTTATTTCGGGCTCGCCGTCTGGCTCTAGTAGGCGTTTCATTATTAGCTGATGGCGTAGTTCGGGGTTTTTCATGTGGCAAGCTGGCGTGTTTCCGCAATGAAAGCCCATGAACAAATCGGTGTGTTTGTAACCCTCTAGCTCTTTTTTGTTTGCATCATACATTCTTTTTGGGATTGTGTTGTTTATGTCTAAAATGCTGGGCGGACAGCCTGTTGCGGCTGTTAGAATGTACTCGGATAATGCACCGTATATGTCAGCCTCGCAAGCCACGGGGATTCCACGGGTTGCCAAACGGCTGTTTACATAACAAGGCACAAAACCAAATTGCGTTTGAAACGCTGGCCAACATTTATCCGCCAACGCAACGTAATTGCAAGCACCCGCATTTTTTTCGATCCAATCAAGCAGGGAAAGTTCAAACTGTGCCAAACGAGGTAGCACGCCTGGGTGCTTGTTGCCGATGCCCAGTTCTTCTTGCATTTCCTTTACAACGCCGTCAATGCGCGGGTCGTTTTTATGTTCGTTAAACGTTGCAAATAAATCCAGTTCCGAATTTTCTTGTATTTCAACGCCTAAATCGTACAGCGGCTTGATAGGGGCGTTGCAAGCCAAAAAGTCGTATGGCCGTGGGCCGAAAGCAATAATCTTAAGCGAAGAAAGCCCCAAAAGTACCTTAGCAATGGGAATAAACCCGCAAATCATGTCGGCGGTTTCGTCTGGCGTGCCAACAGGGTATTCTGGAATATAAACCCGCATATTACGCAAGCCCAAATTATAGGAGGCGTTTAGCATACCGCAATAAGCATCTCCGCGCCCGTCAACCAGGTTGTCCTCTTCGGCGGCTGCCACAAACATAACAGGGCCGCCAAATTTTTGCGCCAGCCAGGTTTCTGGACCCTCTGGGCCAAAGTTGCCCAAGTATACAACTAATGCGTTGGCTTTGGCTTGCTTAAGCTCGTCCAAGGCTTTTAGTGCATCTTTTTCATTTTCCACAATCGTATTTGCTACGAATGGCTTTACATTCTTTTTGGCAAGTTCTGCCACTACTGCATCTCTGCGTGTTCCGCTTAGCTTGATAGGAAAGCAATCTCGGCTAACTGCCACTATTCCTAAATTTACGGTTGGTATGTTACTCAAATTAAGTCCTCCCTTTTGGTGAATATTACACCTAAATCAAATTTGTACTATGCAATATTACCATATTTTTATTTGAATTGCAATAGTTTATTGCCAAAAAATTTTTTTGTTTTTTGGAAAAATTTTGCTTGCAAATAATTTTGTGTTATGCTACACTATAAGCAGTTTTAATCGTTCTAAAATTTTATCATTCCGAAGGAGGATTTTTATGTCAACCAATAACGCAGTTTCTATTGTTAATTTAGATTTTCAGTACGCACACCGTTTTATGCACTACGAGGGCGAGGCACAGTTTTTGCACGGGCATTCTGGCTTACTGACCCTTGAAATTGGCGGCAAAGTAGACGAACGCACGGGTTTTGCATACCCCTGCAAAGAGGCTTGGAAGTTAGCTTGGGAAGTCGCCGATAATTTTCACCATGGCACGTTGTTCCAAGAGGGCGACCCATTATTAGATGCTGTGCTGGCAAGTTACGAAAAAGCTGGCATAAGAAACGGCGGCAAAGGTGCAACTCCGCCAAAAGGCTTAAAACACGAACTTGTTTGGTCGTACCCAGAGTGCCGTGTATCTGTAACAAAAAAGGTTTCCACTTGCGAAAACTTTTGCGAAATGTTTTACGAACTACTAAAAGATAAGCTGGACATTAAAAAAATTACCTTTAGATCGTCGCTGCTTAACGCCGCATCGAGAACTTATGAGTAGAAATTTTATGCGTAATGGTGGTTTTTAGCAAAATTTTAAGATTAAGTTGATTTCAATATTGACAAAATTGGGCAGTTAAAATAATTGCCCAATTTTTTTGTTGTTATGGGGGACGGGCGATGTTGTGGGACGGGCGATGTTATGGGACGGGCGATGTTGTGGGACGGGCGATGTTGTGAGACGGGCGATGTTGTGAGACGGGCGATGTTGTGAGACGGGCGATGTTGTGAGACGGGCGACCGAGGACGGTCGCCCCTACAACGATGCCACCCCGTA
>WRKK01000008.1 GCA_009782245.1 Defluviitaleaceae bacterium
GCTAGAAACTCCTGTATCGTCCAATTCAGCCTTTTTTTCAAGGTTAGTCCACGGAGTGCAGTATATATCGTAGCCCACGCCGTCAAGGATAAAGAGAAGGCTTATTTCCCAGCCTTTATCTGTGCTGTTGACTATGATTAAATCCAGATCGCTTTTTTCGTGAAAATCGTTTGTTGCAAAAGAGCCTGTTAAGCCAATTAAAGCGATGTCGTTTGGGAAATCTCGTTTTGCTCGCTCGATTACCATGTCAATTACTTTTTGGTTTTTGGCGGCTAATCTTTGTTTTGTCGTGTCGTCTATTGTGTCATTTGCCGTTGGTGTTTTTTGAAATTTCATAATTCCTCCTGTTTTCGCCGTTTTTGGGGTAGTGTGGGGAAATCGTAACGGCTAAGTTTTTTTATGTGGATATTGTATCAGAGCCGAAAAATTTTGTCAAGCAACAATTTGTTGCGTAACCTGTGGTTGCGAAGACGAGAATTTCGGAATGGCTAGGTTAACAAAAATATTATAACACCGCTAAAATTTTTTGTCAAATATTTTTTGGATTTTTTATGAAAATTGGGCAGTCAACAACCGCCCAAATTCTGCGATTTTCGTGTTTTTTACCTGTCGTTTTTTCAGAGCGGTTTCAACTACCGAAAAACCGCCATTTCCTCGTAACCGAGAGCGGCACGTTGCGTTTCGAAAACTTTTTCGTGGATACCTTGCATGGCGGATTGTGGGCGTTCGTCGGCATTGTTCCAAAAATCCGTTTTTATCATCATGCGTACCCTAAGCTGATGTGCCTTGCGTTCAGCCTCTTCTTCCTCGGCGGTGCGTTTGTTTTCCGCAAGCCAATGTTCTAAATCGGTTTGCTGTGTCGCTTGGCGTTGGAAATTTGACAGCCATTCTTGGAGTTTATCCTCGTTTTCAGCCATTTCCGCCAATATTTGGGGAGTAATTCTAAAAGGTTCTCTTTCGCCAGTCGCACTTGCCCCCGAAAAGCCTATAAATCCGCCACGAAAGCCGTCGCCTATCTGTTCCAATTCGGCAACTACGACCTCCGAACCCACCACATTTCTAATTTTATTTAGGATTTCTTGCTCTCTAAATGTGAACGTTGACGGTTGTGCGGCGTTGCGAAGTCGCTGCGAGTAAGTTAAAAATGGGCTAGTTGTGTTCATTCCAATTGCACTGTTTATCATAAAATTTTCCTCTCTGTACGTTAAAAATTTGTTGAATTTCTGCCGATTGAATGGAGTTCTCTCAACCAACAAAGTTATTATATCATAGTAGTTTGGGCTTGTCAATGTTTTTGAAAATTTTTTTGTTTTTACATCGCTATCGCTACAATAACGATAAATGCAACATTTGGCTCAAATTTTTTGTGATTAGAAATTGGCATTTTGTTAATTTTGTGCAATTTTTCCAAAAAATATGCGATGGACATAGTTGTTTTTGTGCAAGTTGTCCACCGCATGAGTTTTATTGTGCTTGTAATTCTTTTTGCTTTCTTTGTTTTTCCATTTCACGTATATCAGCTAAAACTTCGTCAAAATCAAGATCGTCAAGCCAGTTGCCACGTTCAGCAGTGTAATCTTTGATACAATATTCGCCGTTGTCAGGCTCAGGTCGTTCAATAGCACACGCAATATCTGCCATACCCAATGTTCTTGCAAAATCCGCCAGTTCTGCCTTTCTTACCTCGGACATACTGCGAATATCTACTGTTTTTGTCATTTTTGTACCTCCATAATCCAATTTGTCGGATTGTAAGCCTTGCAACCTAACCTGTTGACCGCTCTCAGCAAACGGTCGTCTGTTGTTAAAAATAACGCACCGCACATCTCCGCCAAAGCCACGTGCAAGCTGTCAAATTTCTTAATGCCATGCAGTTGCAATTCTGAAGAACGCTCCTCTGCAGCGGCGGTTATCTCCAACCGCTCCGTTGCGGCAGAATATAGCGTTTGTATCTTGTCAAATCGGTCTTTATCTAGTAAATTGGCTAATTCTCTATCGATTGCTTCGCTACCGATTAGCGTCAATGCCCCTTGTTTGCAATGCGAAATAATCACAAGCACCGCCGCCGATTCGATGTAAACTCGCTCCTGCGACAAATCGTCAAAAGGACGATTATAGCAACAAACGTCCATATAAATTTTCACGTGCAAGCACCAACTTTCTATAGCACAATCCCAACGTTCTGGGAAATTTCGCTTGCAGAAGTGCTGTGATTGTATTATATCAAGGTTGAGAAGTTTTGTCAAGAAGTTTTTGTTTTAACAAACGAATTATCTACAGTAGCAGAAACTCCCATTTTATCGCATTTTTGACGGTTTTCGTTTCGTTAAAGTTTCCCTCAACCAACAAAATTATTATATCACGGTGGTTTTGGTTTGTCAATATTTTCTAAAAATTTTTTCATAAAAAAGGGCAGTCAACGACCGCCCAAATTCAATCTCAAATTTCATGTTGCCAATCCCATAAAATCTCGATAAAGTTCCTCAAAACTATCGTAAATTTTGGGTTTACGCCCAACTTTTTCATATTCATGCAAATATTCGTCCATAATCCGCAAAAACTCATTTAGAATTTTCTCCA
>WRKK01000009.1 GCA_009782245.1 Defluviitaleaceae bacterium
CGGACGGGCGACCGAGGACGGTCGCCCCTACAACGATATTTCAAAAATTTAACACGAAAAACCCTTGAAAAATTTAGCGGGTCAAGGGGCGCGCTCCTTGCGGGGTGTGGGGCAGCGCCCCACGGTTTTGATTTTTACAGCAGAAAGGAAAATTTTTTATGAAGAAGATTAGTAAACGGGAATCGAAAGCGTTGTTGGGTTCTTTGGCGGCGGGAGTTGTGCCACGGATTGGGCTGCGGCATATTGCAGTTGGTCGGCAACAGGAGATAACGGCGTTTTTGAACGATATTGCGGCAATAGAAGACGGCGGTGCATCTTTTCGGCTTGTTTCTGGGAATTATGGCAGCGGAAAAAGTTTTTTATTGCAAATGATTAGGCATAACGCCATGGAACGTAATTTTGTTGTGGCAGATGCCGATTTGTCAATCGATAGGCGGCTGACGGGCAATAAAGGGCAGGGGCTTGCCACGTATCGGGAACTACTGCAAAATTTGTCAACCGCAAAACGCCCAGACGGCGGTGCTTTAGAAAGCATTTTGCAAAAATGGATAAACGACCTGCAACGGAAAACCGCCCAAGAAACAGGCTTAGGGCAAACGGACTTGACCGATGCCGTTAGTGCAAGAATCTCGGAAACTATGGCAGAAATTGCCGAAATGGCGTACGGTTACGCTTTTTCGCATACAATAGAAATGTACTGGCGAGCAGTAAAAACGCAAAACGACGAACTTAAACAGTCGGCACTACGCTGGCTGCGAGCAGAATTTGCCACAAAAACCGATGCAAAAAAGGCAATCGGCGCGGATTCCATTATTGACGACAACCATTGGTACGAATTTTTGAAACTTTTTGCCATGTTTACCGTAAAAGCGGGCTACAAAGGGCTGTTGCTGTTTTTGGACGAGGGCGTTAATTTGTACAAAATCACACCCGCACAATCTCGGCTGAAAAATTACGAAAAATTGCTGACCATTTTTAACGATACAATGCAGGGCAAAGCGGAACATATCGGCTTTTTTTTGAGCGGTACACCGCAATTTATTTTTGACGAAAAACGGGGACTTTTTAACTACGAGGCACTCCGCTCGCGGCTGGCGGATAGCCGCTACATAAAAGACGGTTTTATAGATTACACAAGCCCCGTAATCCGCCTAAATCAGCTGTCCAACGAGGAACTTTTTTTGCTCCTGGAAAACCTCTGCACCGTACACAGCACACATCACGGCTACGAAACAACCTTAAAAGCACAGGATTTACAGGCTTTTTTGCAAACAATATTAGGGCGGCTTGGCGCAGATAAACTACTTACACCCCGTGAAATAACCCGAGATTTTCTGGCATTGTTAAACATTTTAATGCAAGACCCAACCGCAAATTTTCGTGAAATTATCTCGGGTTCGGATTTTAAGGTGGCAAGTGCAAAATTTGACCCCGAACAAGAGGATATTCACGAGGATTTTGAAATATGAAAAATGCGAAAAACAAGGGAACCACGAAAAACACGAAAAACACGAAAAATACAGAAAACGTGGAAACGTTGGCGTTTGACAGGTACGCTCCGTTTATCCAAGAATACATATATCGCAAGCAATGGGCGGATTTACGGGAAGTGCAGGTTGAGGCTTGCACCGCCATTTTAGATACGGACGACCACGTTATAATTGCGTCCGCAACGGCATCGGGCAAAACCGAGGCGGCGTTGTTCCCCATTTTGACTTTGCTAGACGAAAATCCGCCAAATTCTATCGGAATAATTTACATCGGCCCGCTAAAAGCCCTTATAAATGACCAATTTGAACGGCTAAACGGCTTGCTGCAAGAAAGCGATATTCCAGTTTGGGCTTGGCACGGCGATATTTCGCAAACCGCCAAAAACAAGGCAATAAAAACGGCGCGTGGCATTTTGCAAATAACGCCCGAATCCCTCGAAGCCTTGCTAATGCGGAAAACTGGCGAAGTGCAACGCCTTTTTTCGGATTTGCGTTTTATCGTGATTGACGAATTACACGCCATGATGGGCATGGATAGGGGCTTGCAAGTGATTTGCCAAATAAACAGGATAGAACGCCTGACGGGCAACAAACCCCGCAGAATCGGACTTTCTGCCACGTTAAACGATTATCTGCCCGCCGAGGAATTTTTGGCGGCTGGCGGCGACCGCAAAACGCAAACGGTTGGCATAAAATCCCACAAAAAAACGATTTCACTAGCAGTAGAAAATTTTATTTTGCCAGAGGACGAACTGCGGCATTCCTCCGTTTTAGAGCGGTACAACCAGTTTATTTACGACTATTGCAAAGAAAAAAAGTGCATAATTTTCACGAATAGCCGCAGCGATTCCGAAAAAATTATAGTTGACATGAAAAAACTCGCCGCCGCCAACAATGAGGAGGATATTTTTCACGTACACCACGGCAGCATTTCGGCGGCGTTGCGCCACGATGCCGAACTGGCGTTGCGGGAAAACGCCGAACCCACGGTTGCCGCCGCCACTCTTACCCTGGAGTTGGGCATCGATATAGGCGATTTGGATTCCACCGTGCAGTTAGGCGCGCCGTACACCGCCGCCAGTTTTGTCCAGCGGTTGGG
>WRKK01000010.1 GCA_009782245.1 Defluviitaleaceae bacterium
CGGGGTGTGCCTGCCCGCCGGCAGGCGGGGGGCAGAGCCCCACGGTTTTAAGGTTTTGAAGTTGATTTAGCAAGAGCAGCTAGGCATTACAAGTAAAAACATGAAAAACAGAGGAATTTTAACAATTTTAGCGTTGTGTATTTTTACGATTGGATTGGCGGCTTTGTCGTTTTTTGGCATTGGGGCTAATCAAATTTTGGGCGTTGGTAATATTAGCCTTGGCTTGGATTTGCGGGGCGGGGCAACTATTTTATACGAGGCGGACATAGAAAACCCGACAGCGGAAGATATGAACGCCGCCAACAGCCTATTAAGAAGACGGCTAGACAGTTTGGGCTACACCGAAGCAACCACAGGCCGTGAGGGTGCAAGGCAAATACGGGTAAATATTCCAGGCGTGGGCGATACCGAAGAGGCCGTTGCACTTATTGGTGCTACCGCCTTGCTAACCTTTACCGACGAAAACGGCAACGTTTTGCTTACAGGTGCAGAGGTCTCCCGTGCGAGAACGCAGATGGACGGCGGACAAACAGGCGGCGGCCGCATTGTTGTTGGGCTGGAATTTACCAACACAGGCGCACAACTGTTCGAGCAAGCCACTCGGGACAACCTGCACAGACCAATATACATTTTTTTGGACGATGAACTTATCAGTGCCCCCGTTGTAAACTCGGTAATAATGGGCGGAAGTGCCCAAATAGACGGCGGAATGGCGGGCTTTTCCCGTGAAGAGGCCGATGCGTTGTCAACCACAATTAACCAAGGCTCGTTGCCGTTTGGGCTTACTGTTGTTAGCATGAACAACGTAGGCGCGCAATTAGGTGCAGATTCTCTGGAAAGAAGCGTTATTGCGGGTATTATCGGCGTTATCCTAATGCTTATTTTGTTGCTGGTAGTTTACAGGGTTTCGGGAATAGCAGCATCGGTGGCGTTGCTGACCTATTCGTTCTTAATGCTAGTAATAATCAGCGGTTTTGGCATTATTTTAACTCTGCCTGGAATGGCGGGAATTATTTTGTCAATCGGAATGGCGTTGGACGCAAACGTAATAATATTTGAGCGGGTTCGTGAAGAAATCGCAACAGGGCGTACGTTACGTTCTGCCTTAAATGTGGGCTTTAACAGGGCTTTTCCAGCGGTGGTAGATTGTAATATTACAACACTTATGGCGGCGGGTGCGTTGTTCTGGCAAGGAACAGGCCCTATCCAAGGTTTCGCTGTTACTTTGGGATTAGGAATTTTGGTTTCAATGTTCTCGGCGTTGGTGCTAACTAGGCTGTTTGTAAATGCGATGATAGCAATGGGGTTAAGAAATCCCAAATGGTTCGGCGTATCGCAAACCGCCGACAGCGATGCTGTTAGTGCCGCAACTTCGGACAACTATAACCCCGAGGGCTTTTTATTGCGGGTAATCGAAAATCGCAATAGATATTTTGCAATATCCGCCGCTGTGCTGACTTTGGGCGTTGTTAGCATGATATTCCACTTTTCGCAAGGCAACAATTTTTTCAACCTAGATGTAGAATTTGCTGGCGGAACATCGTTTCAAATAGAAATAGGGCAACCGTTTAACAATGCCGATATGACGGCGTTAATATACGAGATAACAGGTCAGCCGTCCCCGCAGGTGCAAAGCATTGGCGGCGACACGCAAGCACTTATCAGAATGCACTCCATAGATGCCGATATGCGCGTGGCGTTAATAGCCGCCATTAGCGAGCGTTACAGCATAACAGCGGAGGCGTTCACTTATTCCGATGTTAGCCCAACTGTTAGTGCGGATATGCAACGTGCGGCGGTTTTTGCGGTTGGGTTGGCTTGTTTGCTGATGTTGATTTATATAACATACCGCTTTAACGATTTGCGAATGGGTGCAAGCACAGTAATAACGCTGTTGCACGACGCTTTTATGACAATGGCAATTTTCGCAATTTTGCGTATACCGCTAAATTACGCTTTTATTGCGGTTTTGCTTACTATTATGGGCTATTCTATCAACGCAACGATAGTTATTTTTGACAGGCTGCGCGAAAACCGCAACCGCTTGCGGGTAGATAACGTAAATTTGGTGGACATAAGCATAACCCAAACGTTACGCCGCTCTATACTTACTTCCGCCAGTACGCTACTGATGGTGCTTGCCCTGTTTATTTTGGGCGTGCCGTCTATTCGTGATTTTGCCTTGCCCATTATGATAGGGCTAGTTTTCGGCACATATTCGTCTATATTTATATCTGGCTCGGTTTGGTACACGCTAACGGGCGGAACAATAACCACCGAAAAAATTACCAGCAAAGCCACAAAAAAAGAATCGGCTGTAGCGTAAAATTTTAGCGTTTTTAGCCCGATTTTAGCAAAATAGTACCAAACATAGCCCACCAACGTTTTGGTGGGCTTTTTTGGTGGTTTATTAATCACAGGGGGCGTAAACATGATATACTCGAACAACTTAAAAATAGACTGTTGTAGAAAAAACGGGCAAATGGGCAAAATGGGCAAAATGGGCAAAATGGGCAAAATGGGCAAAATGGGCAAAATGGGCAAAAACGGGCGGATAATATCCGCCCCTACGATGGCGATTGTGTAGGGGCGGATAT
>WRKK01000011.1 GCA_009782245.1 Defluviitaleaceae bacterium
TGTTGCTGATTTTTATGACGTATACGTCTGTTAATCATATTAGTTTTCTCAATTATATTGGGTTGCACCCGTTGGAGGCTAGTTTTGGGAGGGCTTTGGTGGTTTTGGCGGTTGGCGTGATTGTTGCGATTTTTGGGATTGGGAAGAGAATTACTAATTATCCGCTCGCAATGTAAAATTACTAGCCGTTATTTCCCATAAATTGGCTATTTTTACCGATACAAGTTTTCGCAACTACAAAAACTCCTAAAAATGCAACCAACTTTATTGCTTGTTTTGGTAGAAAATCACAAAACACTTTACAAAAAAAATGATGCGAATATATCAAAAGTTCCAAAAGCCGAAAACACGCTATTTCCAGTGTAACAAAAAATTTGCAATCCGCCAATTTTTTTGTTATACTGGAAATAGAAATCAAAATAAAAATCGTACAAACTTAGGAGGCACAAAATGAGAGCATTTTTCACAACATTAAAAAAGAACCAAATCCGCTATAAATCGGTTTATTTGGCGTACATAATTATTGCGGCTGTAATTACCGTTTCGGCGGTTGCCGCCACAATAATATCGGGGCAAATGGGGCAAAGTGCCTTAGATGGCGACCTTGACACGCTACTTGGCTATTTGGCAATAGTTAGCGGACTTTTTGCAATAAGAATCGTTGCATCTGGGCTAGATGCCTACGTTCGCGAACGCTACACGGGCAACGTTTTGTACAAGCTAAGCCATAATTTTGCCAGCCACATCATAAAAAAACCGTTTTCCCAACTGGAAAAGCTGAACGCTGGCGAGGTTGTTTCTATACAACAAAACGATTTGCCAGCCGCCGCGTCTTTGCTGGGTTTGGTGGGTATGCAGACAATTTCGGAATTTATGATACTTATCGTTTCGCTGGCGTATATGTTTTTCCTGCAACCGTTTTTCACGACATTGTTTGTCCTGCTGTTTCCGTTGCTTGTCGTCATGCAAATTTTCGTGTCCAAGCCAATCCAAAAAAAGCAAATAGCGGTGTTGGAAAAAACGGCGGCATATAACAACATTGTGTCCGATTCTTTGCAAAATACGGCGACTGTGGCGGCATATTCGCTAGAAAGCACCGTAGAACGCCGTTTTCTTTCCGCTTACGACGAATTTATCGCCGCATTAAAAGATTTCGTGCGAACCATGGTTGTTTTGGTGATTTCTGGGATTATCATAACGCTTGTGCCAATGTTTTTCATTAATATAATCTCGGGAAATGCCGTCATTAACGACAATATGACGATTGCGGAATTTATCGCATACACCGCCGTAGCCTTGCAAGCAAGCGGCTGGCTTATGATGCTTTCGCAAAATTTGACGAGAATCGGCAGAGCGGCGGGCGCGGCGGTTCGCCTAAACGAAAAAACCGAGGGCGAAGAAGAGGATTTGACCGCAACCGCCGCCATTCCGCTAACCGCAACCGCTCTGGAATTTAACGGCGTAAACTTCGCCTATTCCGAGGACGGCGAAAATGTGCTGAAAAATGTAACGTTCACGGTGCAAAAAGGTGCTAAAATAGCCCTTGCTGGCGGTTCGGGTTCGGGTAAATCCAGCATACTTAAACTTGTGCTTGGTATGTACAAGCAAAAAAGCGGGACAATAGCCGTTTTTGGCACAGATACTGCCAATTTGCCGCTTTCTTCCTTGCGGGACATTTTCGCTTACGTGCCGCAGGATTCGTTTTTGTTGCCAGAATCTATCGGCGAAAATATTTCTGGCAAAAAAGAACGCACAGCCGCCGAAAATTCTCGCCTAGAAAAAGCCTGTGCCGATGCGGGTATACTGGATTTTGTCAACTCGTTGCCAAATAAATTTGAGGATATGTTGGCGGAATCTTCCGAAAATATATCAGGTGGACAACGCCAACGCATAGCCCTAGCAAAGGCTTTTTACAAAGATGCACCCATTATAATATTTGACGAGGCGACCTCCGCACTAGACCCAACAACGGAATCGCAAATTTTGACAACCCTGCAAAATTTGCCAGCCGAAAAAACCCTTATAATGACGGCACACAGGGCATCGGCGATGGCAATTTGTGATACAAAAATAAATTTAGAAAACGGCGAAATTGTGAGTATCTCTGACATTGCGGCATCAGAAGAATAAAAATAAAATTCTTTGTTTAATCCAAAATTTGTGCTATAATGATTGTGGCTTAAAAATTAGAAGACGAGAAAATTCAGAAAAACAAAGAAAAATTCAGAAAAACAAGGAAAAATAAAGAAAGGCAACAAAAGGTGCAACTATGACCCTAACAATAACCAAAATAAACAAAACCTTCGGCGAAAAGCACGTCCTAAAAAACGTGAGTTTCAGCGTGGCCAGCGGAAAAGCCCTCGGCTACCTCGGCAGAAACGGTGCCGGCAAAACTACCACAATCCGCATTCTGACCGACATTTTTCGTGCAGATAGCGGCGAAGTTCTCCTGGACGGCGCGCCCATAAATTACGCCACAACTCGCATCGGCTACCTGCCTGAAGAACGTGGACTTTACCCAAAATCCAAGGTCGCCGACCAAATGACCTACATAGGCGAATTGCGCGGAATGTCCGCCGCCGCCGCCAAAAAAGCCG
>WRKK01000012.1 GCA_009782245.1 Defluviitaleaceae bacterium
CGCCCCTACAATGCCGCCAAACGTAGGGGCGGATATTATCCGCCCGTTTTTTTTGTTAAATCAATCCCTTAACCTAAACTGATTAACAGTATTCCTAAACGTCTCCGATTGGCTAGAAAGTTCTTCGCTAGTAGATGCGGCTTCTTGGCTGGTTGCGGCGGCTATTTGCGTAACTTCAAATATTTCTGCTATGCCTTGGCTTACCACTTTTACTGCACTAGATTGCTCTTCTGATGCCAGTGCAACGTCTTGGATAAGTACGCTAATATCGTCAACTTGCGTTACTATTTCTTTAAGAGTTTCGGCGGTTTGTTTTGCTATACGTCCGCCTTGCCCCGCTTTTTCTATGGAAGATTCTATTAAAACGCTGGTTTCAGATGCCGCTAGTTTGCTACGCTGTGCCAGAGAACGCACTTCTTCGGCTACTACCGCAAAACCTTTGCCATGCTCGCCTGCCCGTGCCGCCTCTACCGATGCGTTTAACGCCAGCAAATTTGTTTGAAACGCTATGTCGTCTATCGCTTGTATTACCCTCGAAATATTATCCGAAGAATGGCGAATCTCTTCCATGGATTTTAACATTTCATTCATATCCACGTTGCCACGGTCGGCTATTTCTTTTGTTTTTTGGGCTACTTCGCTGGTTGCGTTCGCTTTTTCGGCGTTGGATAGTATTTTTTCGGACATCTCGTCTATATTTACTTTTATTTCGTCTATTGCGGTGGATTGCCTTGTTGCACCGCTGGATAACTGCTGGCTAGATTTCGCAATAGCGTCCGAGCCGTCTGCAATATGTATGGTTGACATTTTAATGTCGTTTAAGATGACGTTAAACGATTGTATAATGTTATTTATTGCCGTTTTTATTAGGTTAAAATCGCCCAAATAATCACGGGTTATTTCCACGTTTAAGTTGCTATCTGCCACTTGCGAAAGCGTATCGCCAATTTCGGTTATATAAGCCGAAACAAAACTTACCGTGCTGTTAATTGCGTGTTTTATTTTCAAAAAGCTGCCTTTGTATTCTGTGTTTATTGCGGCTGTTAGGTCGCCTTTAGAAATTTTTTGTAACGCCGCAACCGATTCATTTATCGGCTCGGAAACATTTTTTACAAAGTCGTTCACGGCAATCATTGTTGTACGCCACTCGCCCGAATATTTTTCAATATCGATGCTTTTGGTAAGATCGCCATCGCCAGCGGCGGTCGCTAAAATCTTAATTTCCGATTGCACGTTAAACAAACTAGCTTGCACCGATTTTAGGGCATTTGTTGCTGTGCTTTTTTTGCCAGGCAACTGCGGTATCTCAACGGAAAAATCGCCGTTAGCGTACGCCGAAATAATATCCAAAATGCCAAGCACTTCAGAAACAAGGTTGGAAAATATGCCGTTTATTGCATCAACGGTAACTCTATAACTGCCCTCAAATTTAGTTTCGTCAATTTTGGCCTCGATATCGCCCTTACTAAATGCTACCGAAAGGCTTTGTATAGATTGCAGAAGAACGTTAAAAGTATCAATCATATCGGCTAAATTATTGGAAAGGCGCCCCATTTCGTCGCGGCTGTTACTGCGAATTTCTACCGTAAAATCGCCCTTGCGAACACGCCTTGCGGCATCTAACATTCTTTCCATTCTTCGCTTAAAGCCTTTGATAATCACAAAAGCAGTAATAGCGGTAAACAGCATTACACTAGTGGCGGCTAAGTATAATACCACCTGCATAAAAAATATTGAATACCCTATTGCATCTCGCATAGTTTCGCCTATTTCTGCATCTAAAATGCGCAGCGTTTGTATTTGTTCTTCTATTTCTTCCGATAATTCAAAAATGGTGCCAACATCGTGGCTGTAGTCGCCGCCTGGGAAGAAATGCGCCTCAAAGTGTGCGTGTACCAAATGGGTATTGGCTGCAATAAGATTGATAAAATCTATACGCAAATTTTTTTCCGCCTCAGAAAATATGGGGTCGCTTTCTATGGATTGCAGATATTCCGCCAGCGTTACATCTAAATTTTGGAATATTAATACCGCCTCGTTTTGGGCATCAATATAATCATACAAATTCGCCGTTAAGCGCCAAGTATAATCCATAAACGTGCCACGCAAAAACCGTCGCAGATCGGTGTATTGTTGATGAAATTCTAAAATGTAAATTGTGCGGGCTGTTACGAAAGAGTGCAGATAATTGTTGCTTTCCTCGCTTGAATTAATCGCAGTTATAGAGTATGCTATAACACCTAAAAATAAAACCATAATAACAACGTAAGATATAACGAGCTTTTTTACCATGGTAAGTTTACTCATGGAGACACCTCGCTTTTTTTAGTACACAGCAGCATTTTTACTAGCTTGCTCACTACTTGTAAAATCATTTTTGCCGATAATTTTCGGCATTATATTATATATCGGCTACTTTTGCAAAAAACATTAGAACATAATTTGTGAATTAGATGGGACGGGCGGCTGACCCGCATACAATTTTTATTGAACCATTGTGAACCAGACGGAACGGGCGGCGTTGTAAGAGAGGACGGGCGGCGTTGTAGGGGAAGACGGGCGACCGAGGACGGTCGCCCCTACAATATGCGTCCCCGCCCGCCTGACGGCGGTCAGGTAGGGGCGA
>WRKK01000013.1 GCA_009782245.1 Defluviitaleaceae bacterium
GGGGTCAAGGGGCAGCGCCCTTGCGGGGTGCCTGCCCGCCGGCAGGCGGGTGGGCAGCGCCCACGGTTTTGTCTTTTGATTTTCAAACGTTGCCTTGTTGCAAACATTCCCCTAGCAGATTGACATCGCCAGCGCCCATGGTAATTAGCAGATCGCCAGATTTCATGTTTTTTCGTATCCATTCTGCTGCTGTTTGAAAGTTTTCCATAAAAAATGCCTGTTTGCCGTTTTGTTTGATTAAAGCGGTTAATTTTTGCTCTAGCGAGTTCGGTTCGCCACGGTAAACTTCGCGGGCGGCGTAAATTGGCAAAATTAGCACAATGTCCGCTAGTGCAAACGATTTGCCAAACTCTTCTAATAACGTTTCCGTTCGGGAATATGTATGCGATTGGAACGCACATATTATTCGCTTGTATGTGCCGTCTGCGGTGGCTAAACTTGCCTTTATTTCTGTGGGGTGATGAGCGTAATCGTCTATTAGTGCGATGTTATCTAATATTTTGCCCTTATATTCAAAACGCCGTTTAACGCCAACCGCCCGTGAAAGCCCCGCCGCTATGTTAGAATGTGAAACGCCAAAAGTAACCGCCGTTGCAACCGCCGCTAACGCATTATTGATATTGTGCGCGCCACGCAACTTTAGCGTTACCTCCGAAATAACCTCTTTGCCGTCCATTATGGAAAAAGTGGGGAATCCCTGATTATCGTGCCGTACGTTTTTAGCCCAAAATCTCGCCTGTTTTGTGCCGTATGTTATTATGTTGCATTTCAAATTTTCGGTTATTTTGTCAAAATGTTTGCTTGCTTTGTAAATTATTAACGTGCCGTCCGCTGGGATATTCTCGGCAAACCGCTTGAACGAGCCAACAAGCCGCTCCATCGTGCCAAAATAATCTAAATGATCGCTATCGATGTTTAAGATGATGCCCACTTTTGGGTAAAATTGCAAAAAACTATCGTAATATTCGCAGGCCTCCAAAATTAGGTACGGCGATTTGCCAATCCTAAAATTGCCCGCAACCGTTGGCCCGCCTATATTTTCCATAAATCCGCCAATAGAAATTGTTGGATCCATTTCTGCCTGTAGCAAAACATCGGATATTATTGAGGTTGTGGTGGTTTTGCCGTGTACACCCGCAACTGCAACCGAGTTTTTATAGCCTTTCATTATCAGCCCCAGCAAATGGGCTCTGTCCATTGTAGGAATGCCCCGCTGTTGTGCCGCTTGCAGTTCTGGGTTATCGGGCTTAACTGCCGCTGTGTATACTACTAAATCTGTGCTTTCGGCGATGTTTTCGGCATGGTGGTTGCCATATATTATTTTTAACCCCAAGCCGCTCAAATAATTGGTTATCTCCGATTCCGTCCAGTCCGAGCCAGATACCGTGTAGCCGTTGTAATACAAAATTTCCGCTAATCCGCTCATGCTTATTCCACCAATTCCAATAAAATGAACGTGGGTTACATTACCGTTTAATATATCTCTCATGTGAAAGTCCTTTCAAATTGTGCTACGCAACATTACGAAAATATTGATAAAAATATTGATAAAAATTTCGCTAATATTCCGCAAGCTCACTTAAAAACAAATTTATTTCCATTATATATTATAGTGCGTATTGCGAAAAATTTCAAGTTTTTTTCATTATTTTTTTTGCGGTTTTTATTGGCAGGATAAAAGGGGTTGTAGTGCTTGAATCGGAACGGGCAAACGGGCGAACCGTCCCATGCCCGTTTGTCCGTTTCAATATTTCTACAACAAATGTTTGGCGTTTTTTGTTAATTTTTTTGTTTTTTGGATAACGTTGTTTGTTTGGGAAAAATTAGCAGAAATTATCAACGATTGGCAAAAAAGCGTTTCCAATTTTTCTATTCAAACCCTATTCCAACCCAAACTCCAAAAATTCTAGCACTCCGTCAATCTCAAAAACAAAATAAAGTGCCTGTTGCCCAACTGAAACCGCCAAATCCGCCGAAAACTCAACCCAATCCTCCGCAGAATCCACATCAACGGCAATCTCGGCAACAATATCTTTTGCTTTGTTGAAACAGCCAGCAACTTCGCCATTGTCGCACTTTTCGTTCAATTTTGTTGCAATGAAAATTTTGCCAACAGCTTTCCCACGCACTTTTACCGAGATTTTCCCATTTTCGCCGTCAAACTGAAAATACTTAAACCCAGCCATTGCTCCATTTTGCAAGTTTGCAATGTACTGCACTGGCAAAGTTTGCGGATTTGGATCGCAATCGGGTAAATCTTGCGTAAAATATGGATCGCCAGCTTTTTCCTGTTTATCGTTGAACGAGTAAAATGAACAGCCAACCGCCGCTCGCAAATTGCACGCTATTCTTGCGGGATATTTTCCCTTGCCGAGCAATGCACCGTTGTTTAAGCCGCAACTTGTGATTTCTGCCTGCTTGATTGTGCCGTCCGATTCGATGAAAATTTTTTCTGCACAGGCTTGTCGTGAAAATTGGTGCAAATTTGTTTGCCTGTGATAGAAAACGTACCATTGATTTTTTACCTGCACTAAACTTCCGTGCGTGTTGCCCATGTAATTTAGTGCGGTTTTGTCGGTTCTGCCGTCCAGAAAAACATCGCCGATGCTGACCAATGTTCCGCCGTACT
>WRKK01000014.1 GCA_009782245.1 Defluviitaleaceae bacterium
AGGCGACAACTTAGCGTAAAAATTTAGCGGGTCAAGGGGCGCGCTCCTTGCGGGGTGTGGGGCAGCGCCCCACGGTTTTGCAGTTGTTTGAGTATAATTTTACCCACAAACAAAATTCTTTACAAAAAAATTTTTTTGTGCTAAAATAAAATCCATAAATAAATAACATCAATCAAAGTCTAAAAGGTTGAATACCGCAAAATCGCAATATTATCAAACAAATCCCAAAAAACGGGGCATGGCAACGCTAAGTTTTGCTTTTGATTTTTGATTGACCTACTTTTAAGGGGGCTTGTTAATGAATTTTTTGAACAATATTAAGGTTAGAGGTCGCTTGTGGATAGGAGCCTCGTTGATGCTGCTGGTTGCTATAATAATTGCGGTTCAGGGCGTTGTTGTGCTGTCGCGCGTTTCGGCTGATTATAACTACGTTTTTGAATATCCCGTTTTACGATACGGCATTTTGCGGGATATTGAGCTGAATATGGTAAACGCCAGCCGCATAATGAACAGAATCTCCACGTATTACGGCGATGACCAGGCTATCAACGGGCAAGAGCAGTTTTTGGCACAGGTTCGCACAAACCTGGCGAACGCTTTTCAGGCTTATCAAAACAGCATTACGCAAGACCATATGCTGACTTCCGAAACAGAAATAGCACACCGCACCGATTTGCTGAACTCTATCCAGCAGGGCGTTTTTAACTATATAGATTATTATTTAACGAATGTCATTGCGGCAGCACGGGACGGCAACCGTGAACTTGCTATCCAGTTTATCCGCGAATCCGAGGCAAATTTTGACACTTTTTATACAGATTTTGTATATTTGCGGCAAGTTACCGATAATTACATGGCAGGAATCCACGACGAACTGAACGCTGTCGCCCAAAACGCCAACATCGCAATTATCGTTTTGGCGATTATTGGCGTAATTTTGAGTGCGTTGGTTGCGATAGTAATCTCCGCATCTGTAACAAAGCCGATAAAACAGCTAACTTACCTTATTAGCATGATTTCTAGCGGCAACTTAAATGTCAACCTCGACCGCTCGATGCTCACAAAAGACGAAATCGGCTTGCTTTCTAGCCATATTTACGATTTGGTCAGCACGTTGAAAGAATTGCTGGACGATATTATGAATTTTTCGCACCAGTTCCACGTTGTGGGCGATTATGAGCATAGGATAAACGCCGCAAAATACCAAAATGTCTACAAAGATTTGGCGACCAACATAAACGAATTTACGGACGAATTTTTGGACGATATGTTCGCAGTTGTCGGCTTTTTTGAGGAGACGGCAGACGGCAATTTTAACTCGCCGTTTAAGCATTTGCCAGGCAAAAAAATCTTGCTAAATCAGCGGATTGACGGCTTGCGTTCCAAGCTGCAAAGCATTGAGCAAGCAATAAAATCCATTATAAAAGCGGCATCGGTGGACGGCGATTTGGCGTACAATATCGATACAGATGGCTTTTCTGGCACGTGGAACGAGTTAATGATTGGCTTAAACAAAATCGGCACTTCCATAGATTCGCCAATCGTGGAAATACGCTCCGTTTTGGAGGATTTATCCGTTGGGCATTTTGACAAGCGTGTGTGCGGCGAATATAAGGGCGATTTTAAGGCGATTGCGGAATCCGTCAACATAATCATGGACACGCTGAAAGCCTACATTGCGGAAATTTCCTATATGTTGAGCAAGCTGTCGGAGGGCGATTTAACGAAACGCATACACCGTGAATATAGCGGCGATTTTACCGAGATAAAAACGTCCATTAACAATATTTCCGAAACGCTACAACGCACTATGTCCGAGATTTCGGCGGTTGCACGGGAAGTTTCGAGCGGCACAAAGCAAATAAACGCTAGTTCCATGAATCTATCGCTTGGGGCAACCGAGCAAGCGAGTTCTGTGGAAGAGTTGACAACCTCAATCGCTCTCATAAACGAGCAAACCAAGCACAACGCCGAAAACGCCAACAGTGCCAACCAATTATCCAACAAATCCACCGAAAACGCACTTGACGGCAACAACGCAATGAAAGAAATGTTGGACGCAATGCAGAATATCAAGGAATCCAGCAACGATATATCCAAAATAATCAAGGTTATACAGGATATAGCCTTTCAGACCAACTTGCTATCGCTTAACGCATCGGTCGAGGCGGCACGGGCAGGGGAGCATGGCAAGGGCTTTAGCGTGGTAGCGGACGAGGTTCGCAGTCTGGCAAGCCGCAGCCAAACCGCCGCCACCGAAACCACCAGCCTTATCGAGGACTCCATACGCAGAGTAGATTTCGGCTCGGGAATAGCCCAATCGACAGCAGATGCTCTGAATATTATAGTTGACAACGCAAACGAGATTATGCAGATAATAAGCAGCATATCGTCCGCCTCAAAAGAGCAAGCAACAGCAATAGAGCAGGTTAGCATGGGTTTATCAAAAATATCGGACGTGGTGCAAAGCAACTCGTCAGTCAGCGAAGAAACCGCCGCCGCCGCCGAACAGCTTACCGCCCAAACGGAAATTTTGGAACGGTTGATTGCTTATTTTAAGGTTAAGGGTTGATGTTTTGGTTGAGTCAAAACCGTGGGCGCTGCCCACACCCGCCAGGGGCGCTGCCCCTGGACCCCGCA
>WRKK01000015.1 GCA_009782245.1 Defluviitaleaceae bacterium
GAGGACGGTCGCCCCTACAATATGCGTCCCCGTAGGGGCGACCGTCCTCGGTCGCCCGTTGTGAAACCCCCAACGCCAACGCCCCCGTTGGTTGGTGGCAAACGGGCACCCGTTTACCCATTTCGACCCGTTGCCCCTACAAAAATTTCCGCCAAAAATTCACAATTTGACACACCACATCATTTTATGCTACAATTAAATCAAGGAGGCTGAAAAAATGAACGCAATTATTGCTGTAATTGGACAGGATAAAAAGGGTATTTTAGCCCAAATTTCCACTATTTGCGCCGAAAATAACGCCAATATTACCGATGTTAATCAAACGGTTATGCAAAAATATTTTGCCATGATTCTTTTGGCGGATATTTCTGCTATTACCTGCAATTTTACCGATTTTTCCCAAAAAATACAGGCGGCTGGCAAAAATATGGGCATGAAAGTTCACGTTATGCACGAAGATATTTTTACATCTATGCACAAGATTTAGCGAAAATCTAGCGAAAATCTAGCGAAAATCTAGCAAAAAACAACAAAAAATGGCAAAAAATGGCAAAAAAAGCAGAAAGGCAACAAAATGACAAACAGTAGAGATATTTTAGAAACAATCCGCATGATACAAGACGAAAATTTGGATATTCGCACAATAACAATGGGAATTTCGTTGCTAGACTGTGCCGATGCCGATATTACTAAATCTTGCGAAAAAATTTACGATAAAATTACTTTTTTAGCCCAAAATTTAGTGCAAACGGGCGAAAATATTTCCAATAAATACGGCATTCCCATAATCAACAAGCGGATTGCCGTAACGCCGATTGCATTGCTGGCTGGCTTGCACACCGCAAGCGACACCGTCCAGTTTGCAAAAACGTTAGACCGTGCCGCAAAAAATGTGGGTGTAAACTTTATCGGCGGATATTCGGCGCTGGTGCAAAAAGGTTTCACAACGGGCGATTTAAGCGTGATTTACAGCATTCCGCAAGCGTTGGCGGAAACGGATTGCGTTTGCTCTTCTGTAAATATTGGCAGTACGCAAGCAGGAGTAAACCTAAATGCGGTTGACATAATGGGGCAAATTATCCGCAAGGTCGCCGAACTTACGCAAGCCGAAAATTGTTCGGGTGCGGCAAAATTGGTAACTTTTTGCAACGCCGTGGAAGATAACCCGTTTATGGCGGGGGCGTTTCATGGCGTAGGCGAGCCCGATTGTGTGCTAAATGTGGGTGTATCTGGGCCTGGCGTGGTGCGGTCGGCAATAAAACGCAGCCGCGATTTAGATATAACCGATTTAGCGGAACTTATTAAGCGGACGGCGTTCAAAATAACTCGCATGGGACAGCTGGTTGGCACGGAGGCGGCACAGAATTTGGGTGTACCGTTTGGCATAGTGGATTTATCGTTAGCACCAACAAACGCCGCAAACGACAGCGTTGCACACATTTTGGAAGAAATGGGCTTAGAAATTTGCGGTTGCCACGGCACAACAATGGCGCTGGCGATTCTAAACGATGCAATCAAAAAAGGCGGCATAATGGCATCTTCTAAGGTTGGCGGGCTTTCGGGTGCGTTTATTCCCGTTAGCGAGGACGAGGGCATGATTAACGCCGTTGAAAAAGGGGCATTATCGCTGGAAAAACTAGAAGCGATGACAGCGGTTTGCTCCGTTGGCTTGGATATGGTCGTTGTGCCAGGCGATACACCCGCCGAGGTAATTTCCGCCATAATAGCGGACGAAGCCGCCATTGGCATGATAAACAACAAAACCACCGCCACCAGAATTATCCCTGCAATAGGCAAAACGGTCGGCGAACATCTAATTTTTGGCGGCCTACTAGGCAAAGCCCCCATAATGCCAGTAAACCAATATTCCCCGCTAAAATTCATAAAACGTGGCGGGCAAATCCCTGCTCCGTTGCAAAGTTTGAAAAATTAGGTACACTCAAACAACTGAAAAAGACTAAAACCGTGGGGCTCTGCCCCACACCCCGCAAGGAGCGCGCCCCTCCCGCCTGCCGGCGGGCAGGTGACCCGCAATTTTTTTTAGTTGGATTGGTGTACAGTTTGAACAAATTACATAGGACAAAAACGAGCGAAAATGTTTGATTTTAGGCGTTTCGCAAAACAACCCAAATGGGAAAATACAAAAAAAGGTGGACAAAATTTTGGATAGTAATAGTGTAAAATCGTGGCTTATAAGAGTGATAAAAGGAGTAATAATGGGTTCTGCGTTTATTTTGCCTGGAATTAGCGGCGGTGCGTTAGCGGCAATTTTCGGGCTATATGAGCGAATAATCCTGTTTTTGGCAGGAATTACAAAAAATTTCAACCTAAATAACATAATTAAGGACGTAATTTTTTTTATTCCCGTTGGAATTGGCGGCGTTGTTGGCATTTTTGTTTTTTCGATGCTGTTTAGTGCTATTTTTGGGGCGGCTGAAGTGCAGATTTTTTGGCTGTTTATCGGCTTTATTGTTGGCACAGGCCCAACTTTGTGGCGGCAAGCTGCCAAAGAGGGTAGAAAGCCCAAACATATCATAATAATGCTAGTTACGGTGGTTGGCGGAATGGCGTTGCTGATTTTTGTGGAAAATAATATTGGCGATGCAATGACAATGAATTTTCCAATGTGGATAGTGGCTGGCGGAATAACGTCAATAGGAAT
>WRKK01000016.1 GCA_009782245.1 Defluviitaleaceae bacterium
GGTCGCCCCTACCTGACCGCCGTCAGGCGGGCGGGGAGGCGTATTGTAGGGGCGACCGTCCTCGGTCGCCCGTTTGTGCGTTTAGGCATTTCTGCAACATAGGCTAAAGTTAATGACATTGGGATATTATCCGCCCCTACAAAGCCAAGAAATCGGGTATTGAATACAGTCTTTTATTTTGGGCATTTAGGCGTTTTTGTTGATTCTGTTAAGTTGCGAATACAGCCCGTCTTTCTGCAACAATTCTTCGTGAGTGCCAATATCTTCTATTACGCCGTCATTCAGCACGATAATTTTATCGGCTTTTTTTATGGTAGAAAGGCGGTGTGCTATTATTATTGTTGTGCGGTTTTGCATAACTTCGTCCATTGCCTCCTGGATAAGATGCTCCGTTTCCACGTCCACCGAGGCTGTTGCTTCGTCCAAAATTAGGATTGGCTTGTTGCGCAGCACCGCACGGGCAATGGAAAGCCGCTGTTTTTGCCCACCAGAAAGCCGCACGCCCCGTTCGCCAATAATCGTATCGTACTCCGATTCCAACCCGCAGATAAATTCGTGGGCCCGAGCAATTTTTGCCGCCGCAATCACGTCTTCTTTGGTTGCACCTGGGCTGCCGTATGCGATATTTTCAAAAATTGTGTCATTGAATAAAAATACATCTTGTATAACGTTGCTTATCGAGTTTCGCAAACTTGTTAGTGCCAAATTTTTTATGTTAATGTCGTCCAGGTAGATATTGCCGTCAATGGGGTCGTAAAAGCGGTTTACTAGGCTGATAAACGTGGTTTTTCCCACGCCAGTCGGCCCAACTAATGCTACAATTTCGCCAGGTTTTATGTCTATTGTAATGTTTTTTAGCACCTCTTGCCCGTCTATGTAATGAAAGCCCACGTTATCAAAACGCAAATGCCCTTTGCTATTCTCCAAAATTACGGGATTCTCCACTTCTTTTACGTCCGTGTCTTCTTGGATAATTTCAAAAACCCGCTCTGCACCTGCTATTGCGGTTTGCAAATCCTCGTTTACCCGTGCAAGTGCGGTTACAGGTGGAAAAAACAACGCCAAGTACATAAGAAATGCGACAATATCGGCAACGGGCAATGTTCCCAACGAGACCAACACGCCGCCATAGGCAATAACAATGATAATGCCCGTATTGCTTAAAAATTGGACAGAGCTACCGTAACTGGCGCTCCATTTTAACGCACCCAAAACGGCGTTTGCGTGTCCTCTAGCGCTATCGGATACTTTGCCGTATTCTTTTTCGTGGCGGTTAAAGGCTTGTATCTCTTTCATGCCCGAGATATTATCCTGTAGATTAGCGTTTAGTTCGCCCATAATAACCTGTGCTTTGCGGAAAAGCGGCAAAACTTTTTTGGCAAAAACAACAGATAACGCCACCAAAACAGGCACAGAAACCAAGCTAAGGAACGCTAAAGTTGGGTTTATCCAAAACAAAATAGCAGAAACGCCAATCAAAATAATCACGTTGACAATAACATCTGGCACAGCGTGGGCGATTAGCACTTCTATATTGTTGGTATCGTTGATAATACGCGACATCAGCTGACCTGTTTGTTTATCGTGATAAAATTTCATGCTAAGATTTTGCAGTTTATCATAAACTTTTAGCCGCAAATCAGCGACAAAATGCCAAGCGGCAAAATGCGTAAGATAACTGCGGCCATACGAACAAACCGCCTGTACAAGGTACAGCAACAGCAAAGTTAGCCCCATAAAAATTGCCTCCTCGGCAAGACGCGGGTCGCCATTTACAGCCATATCGGTTAATCTGCGTACAACAAGCGGCGTGTAAAGCTGGCTTGCGGTCATTCCCGCTATTGCCAAAATTGCCACACCCAAATAAAACCAATATTTTCGTGCTGACATAACTATGTTTCCTAGTAATTGCATAAAATCAATCCTTTATTTTTTTATAATAATTGTAGCAGATATTTTTGTGTTTTGCAAACGAAAATTAAAAATTAACTTGAATGTGAAAACGTCAAAAAATGGGGAAATTTTTGGATTTCCCCAACTTGGTTTTTTGGTAGGCTTGTTCAGTTGTTTTTGGCGGCTAAATTGTTAGACTGCAACGAGGTTTCTTGTCGTATTTTTTGCAGAGCGTCCTCCAGCGACAAGCCGCTTTTGAGCAATTCTTCAATTTCAGTAACTGCGTTATATTTGCCCTCTTTCCGACCCTCTTCTCGCCCCTCATGCCTACCCTCATTCAAATATCTATCCCTAAATGATAACACCTTAGTTGTCTCCCTTATCCTTTTTGAATATTCCAAAATTGTTTAGTTGTTTTCGGTAGCTAAATTGTTAAACGGCAACGAAGTTTCTTGTCGTATTTTTTGGAGAGCGGCATCTATTGATAAGCCTTTTTTGAGCAATTCTTCAATTTCAGTAATTACGTTATATCTGCCCTCTTTCCGACCCTCTTCAAAACCCTCTTTGAAACCCTCATTCCAAGCATCATTCAAAGCATAATTCCAATACCTATTCTTAGATGCTAACACTTTAGTCGCCTCCTTATCTTGTTTGAACGCACTAAAATCGTTCAGTTGTTTTCAGCAACTAAGTTAATTAAACTGCAACGAGGTTTCTTCCTGTATTTTTTGCAGAGCGTCCTCTAATGATAAGCCTTTTTTAATCAGTTCG
>WRKK01000017.1 GCA_009782245.1 Defluviitaleaceae bacterium
AGCCGCTGATACAGCAGTCTCGGAAAGCTGTATTTGTTAAATGTGCCAAAAATTATATCTATATGTTTGTAGTGGGCGTTAATTTCGGCGATAACCTCGGGGCGCTGCGGCATACAGCCGCAAAGGGCTATTATTTTGTTAGGCTGGCTTTTTTTCTGGGATTTTAGCGAGCCCAGCTTGCCAAAAATTTTCGTTTCGGCTTTTTCCCGTACGCAACAGGTGTTGTACAGCACCAAATCAGCGTCCTCTTCGTTGGGCGATTCTAGGTAGCCCATTGCCAGCAGTAATGCGTTAAGTTTTTCCGATTCTCGTTCGTTCATCTGGCAGCCAAAAGTTTGTATAAACATTGTCGGCTTGCGAGCATTTTCCGCAAAAAAGCCGTTGTTTAGCGTTTCTATTTTTTGTACGTATTCAAAATTGTTCATAAATAATGGTCTCTTTTCCTATGATTTCTAAAATTGTCTTATAAATGCAAATCAGCAGCCGAATTTGTGGGCGTAGGGGCGGATATTATCCGCCCCTACGGCAAGCGGGGTTCGCCTACATTTTGGTAAACGCAATTTTTTAACCGCTGATTGGCGTTATAAATACTACAATAAAGATTATAAAAATTTTTGCACTATAAAGCAAGTTTTATTTTTGGACACGGCAAAAACGGCTGTAAAGCAATATTTTTGGGGGAATTTTGGGAAATTTTTGGGGAAATTTCAAAAAGGTTGCCAACCGCCAAAAAAATATGCTATACTAAAAACAAGAGGTGAAACGCAATGCGAATAGGAATAGGCTACGATGTTCACAGGCTAACCGCCGACCGACCGCTAATTTTGGGCGGTGTAACTGTACCGTTTGATAAAGGCTTGTTGGGGCATTCCGATGCGGACGTGCTGACCCATGCAATTATGGATGCACTGCTTGGTGCGGCTGGCTTGGGCGATATTGGCAAGCACTTCCCAGATAATGACAACCGCTACAAAAACGCCAATAGTCTGCATTTGCTGGCAACCGTTCGGCAAACGCTGCAAGCCCGCAATTTTACCGTTGTTAATATAGATTCAATCATAGTGGCACAAAACCCCAAATTGGCGGGCTTTTTACCGAAAATGTCCCAAAATATAGCCGAAACTTTGGCAATCTCCAAAACAGAAGTAAACGTAAAAGCCACCACCGAAGAACACCTAGGATTTACGGGCAACGGCGAAGGAATCGCCGCCCATGCGGTGTGCTTACTGAAAGAGTACGAATAGAGGACTAATTTTGAACGATTATATCCGAAACATAAAAAATAAAGACCCGTCGCTTAAAAGTACCGCCGAAATCGTCTTGTACCCCACTTTTTGGGCGACTGGTTTCTACAAAATAGCCCATTGGCTGTATTGCCGCAATTTGTTTTTTTTTGCGAGATTTTTGTCGCAAACGGCACGGCTGCTGACTGGAATTGAAATTCACCCAGGGGCGCAAATTGGCAAATGCCTTTTTATTGACCACGGAATGGGCGTAGTTATCGGCGAAACTAGCGTTATTGGCGACTATGTTACAATTTATCACGGCGTAACGCTAGGCGGCACAACCACCAGCAAAGTCAAACGCCACCCGACCATCGGCAACCACGTTATTATCGGTGCGGGTGCGAAAATTTTGGGCAGCTTTTTTGTGGGCGATTACTCGCGAATCGGGGCTGGCTCGGTGGTGGTTAAAACTGTGCCGTACGGCAGCACGGTTGTCGGAAACCCCGCAACTATCGTAAAAACTAAAGAGGTGAACTTTTTTGAAAACAACAAATATAGATGAAATAAAAATTTACAACACGCTAACAGGCAAAAAAGAGCCGTTTATCCCGCACACGGACGGCGAAGTTAAAATATATGTTTGCGGCCCAACTGTTTACAACCTGCTCCATGTGGGAAATATGCGGTGCTATGTGGTTTTTGATACCGTCCGCCGCTTTTTGGAGCACCGCAATTACAAGGTTACGATGGTGCAAAATTTTACCGATGTGGACGACAAAATTATCGCACAAGCCCAAACAGAGGGCGTTTCCGCCGCCGCCGTTGCCGAAAAATACATCAACGAGGCAAAAACGGACTACAAAACGCTAAACATTTGCCCAGCCGAAAATTATCCGCAAGTAACCCAGGAAATTCCCGCAATTATTGAAATGATAACCGAACTAATTTCCGCAGGATACGCTTACGAAAGGGCTGAACACGTGTTTTTTGCAACGGAAAAATTTGCGGATTATGGCAAACTTTCCAAAAAAAATGTCGCCGACTTAATCGCAGGGGCAAGAGTTGCCGTTAATGAGGACAAAAACAGCCCCGTGGACTTTGTGCTGTGGAAACCCGCCAAAGACGGCGAGCCTTTTTGGGAAAGCCCTTGGGGGAAAGGGCGGCCAGGCTGGCACATTGAATGTTCGGCGATGGCACGAAAATATTTGGGGCAGGTTGACATTCACGGCGGCGGCGAGGATTTAATTTTTCCGCACCACGAAAACGAAATTGCCCAAAGTGAAGCGTTGACAAATACGCCTTTTGCGAAATATTGGCTACACAACGGCGCACTAACCAGCGGACACAAAAAAATGTCCAAATCGTTGGGCAATTTTTTCACGTTCCGTGAGGTCGCCGAAAAATTTTCGCCAGAAGTTATCCGCTTTTTTCTGCTTTCGGG
>WRKK01000018.1 GCA_009782245.1 Defluviitaleaceae bacterium
GTGTTGATTTTCAGGGCTTTGAAAATTTGGCTCATGCCGCCGTCTGCGATTTTTTCTATGAAACGGTATTGACCCGCCAGCGGCGACCAGTCTACGCTAGTGAAAGCACCGCTATCGGAATCTATTTTGGGATCGCCCAAAACGGTTTTTTCTTCAGCTGGCATATCATAATTTGCAAATTCCTCTGCTGTGCGAAAATTAAAACTTTCTTCCAATAAATTTATTGAATTGGATAAACTGGATAAATCGGATAAATCCGCCAATTTCGCTGTGTCTTTCGCCCCGCTTTTTCCGCTAATATCGCCGATGTCGCCAATATCTCCAATATCAGTAACTTCGCTTTTGTCGCCGTTTTCTTCCAGCCCACTAGCGTTAAACCCGCTAATCTTGCTAACTTCAGAGCCTTCGCGGGAATAATCGCTAGAAATATGAATAGAACTTCCCGTTATCGGTTCGCGAATCATGCTCATTGTGGTGCTAAACGCCTCAAACGCACGGGTTTCTTGGGCTAAAATTTCTCGGTACAGTTTGCTGTTTTTCCTAGAAATCAGCAAATAAGCCACCAAAATAACGAACGCCGTTGCGGCGAAAAATCCCATTAATACCAATAATTCTCCTGCATACATAGTCTATCGATCCTTTCAAAGCTGTTATTAGGCGGATATTCCGCTTTTGCAAATTTTACGAAAACGCAAATCGGCGGTTTTTAACCGATTTTAATCGCTAGTTATTTTGTTATAAACGGTTTCTATGTTGTCGTAGGCTTCTTTTACGCCGTCGCTTATTTCTGTAACGGTGGTGTTTATGGTATCGATGGCGTAATTAGCGTTTGCGGCGGCCTCTCGGGTTTTTGTGGCGGACGATTTTGAAACCGCCGCCAGACGGCGAATTTCCTCTGCAACAATGCCAAATGCGTTACCGCGCGAGCCAACCCGTGCGGCCTCTATTGATGCGTTTAGCGAAATCAAATTAACCTGCAAAGCGATTCCCTCGGCATCGGAAACCATGTGATTGTAGGCGTTTAATGCGACAGTTATTTCTTCCATATTATTTTCAATTTTTGATGTCAACTCTTTTACAGTTTTTATGTCTTCCAAAGTTTTGCTGAAATTTTGCACGTTTTCACGCAGTTCGGTATGTTTTTCCAATGTGTCTTTGTGGGATTTTTCCAGACAGTTGTACGGCGTGTTTATGTTTTTAGCTATCGAAGATGCCATCTCTAAACAAGAATCGTTGCCGCAAGCACCGCAGTCAAACCGCCGTTCCTCTTCTGTTTCCTTGCCCAATATTTGCATGGCTTTTTCTATGTCGGCATCAGAAATGGGGATTGGGCGGACTGGAGTTGGGACGTATTTGCGGATAAAGTCCTCTTGCCGTAGCGTTTTGTCGAATCTTTCAAAAAGTTCGTCCAAGTAGGCTCGATTTTTGGCGATTTCTGTGGCATCGTGTTTTAGTTTGTACATATCGGTAGCAACGTCAAAAATGCTGACTTTGCCAATATCGCAGCCAGTTCCCATATTACAGCCCTCTGGGCAGTTTAGCACGTCAAAAACATTGGGCAGTTTATTTGTAGAGGGTAGCAAATTTGCGTATTCGTCCAAAGCCTTGTAAACTACGCTTTCGCCCTCGGATTTATCTATGCGGATAGAATGCCCCAAATAATAGGAGACGTTTTCTTTTAAGCCGCCAGGCATGGGATAAGTGCCGCCCAAACCAGCTTGATCGCTGTCAAAATCGCCCTCGGCGGTTGGTACTTGCAAATCGTTTCGTTCTATGTACTTGCGTAGCTCTCGAAAGGTAACATTATAGTGAATTTCGCCCGTTTGCGAAAACTCTGCCGCCTTGGCAATGCAGGGCGATAACGCCGCTATTTTTGTGTTGATTTTTTCGTGGTTTCTCATATAAATTGCGGTGCATAACATTGGGGAATGTACGGGCGAAAGGTATCTAAGCAGTTCGTTTTTATGTAGTAAAACGTAGTTGACAATAGCTGGACAAGGTTGTGTTATAAAATTTGGCGATCTGTGCCGTTGTAAGTATCGCACGTGTACCCAAGTGCAAATGTCTGCACCCAACGAAACATCAAAAATCTTTTTAACGCCCAGTTCGCGGAAAAAGGTAATATATCGCCGCCAGTCTGCAAAGTTCGTTCTAATTGCGGGGGCAATCATAAGGGATATTTCTTCGCCATTTGCTAGATCTTCAAAAAAAGCTTTCGTGTCGTCCAAAAAATTTCTAGCACCGTGGTGGCAAGCATCTATGCAAGCCCCGCAAGATATGCACTTATTATCGTCCACATAAACGTTCATTTTGTCGTCTTCATGAAAGCAGACGTTTGCCTCTTTTATTGGGCAATGCTTAACACAACGGTTGCAAGCCACACATTTTTCTGTTTTGTGCCGTATAATTTTGTTCACTATTAATCCTCCTAAAAACTCATGCTCAACTTCAAAACTGTGGCGTACCACTCTGAACCCGCTAGGGACGCACCCCCAGACCCGCATTTTTCACTAAGTTGGACTTCAGTATGTTATGAGTTTTTTTTATTTTATTGTAACATAATTTTTGAATTGCAACAAATAATTTTTGCGTGGCGGATAATATTACGGGCGACCGAGGACGGTCGCCCGTACAATATGCGTCCCCGTAGGGGCGACCGTCCTCGGTC
>WRKK01000019.1 GCA_009782245.1 Defluviitaleaceae bacterium
CGAAACTGTAGCCGAACCCGAACCAACTCCGCCAACTACCAGAAATACTGGTCGCCGCCTTACGCAAGAGGATTTTTTATACGATATTGATTTTCTTGTGCAAACTTTAGAAGAAAATTTCCCTTTTGCTGGCGTGGCAGAAAGAATCACGGGTAGCTACAGACCGTTTGACACTTTAAGGGATAATCTGCTACTTCAAACAAACCGCGTATACATTAACCGAACTACTTTTGAAAGTAGCATAGGCAGAAACTTTTATAGCCTGTTTAATAACTTGGCACATTTAGCCATAAACCCTAACTATGCTACTACCCTGCAAACCCTCAATATTCTTAGCTATGCTAGAGTAATATTTAACCACCCAATACCATTTTCCCCAAAAATTATTGAAGAAAATAAGATCGCTCTAATACCTATTCCACCGCAATTTTTTAATTACGAATCTTCCGAACCATTTATAATGCAGGAATTGCAAAATTTTATTGCAAAAATCCAAGAATACGAACACGTTATTTTAGATATGAGACATATCGGAGGTGGATTTATGTCTCCCTCTGTAGCAACGTTTATAGCCCCAAACATATCAGAACCGTTAATTTTTCAAGAATTTGCATTTATTGCAAATGGCGAAATAGCACGAAATATATACGAAAGGCGTTTAAGCATTGCTAGAGGGCATCGTACTAATACTAGCTTTCTTTTCCGTAGTGTAGTTGATAGTCCGCTTGTGCCAGCCGCCGAATTTGCAGAACAGCACAACCTAGTAAACATGAACCAAGACGATTTGCAAAGCCTTGCTTACGGTTTTATACTAGAAACTACTATAGCAAACGCACCAACTGGAAATTTAAGGCGACCTCTGTTGGCGGATAACATTTGGCTTTTGATAGGTCCAAACAATGGTTCGGCGGGTGCTATATTTGCAAATATAGCAAAAGAGGCAGGGTTTACTTTGGTTGGCGAACAAACTAGCCATTGGAACAGCGAGGGACGTGCCTCGTTTGTGCTACCTCGAACAGGCCACGTGATACTCATGGATACATTCTACATAACCGACAACACAGGCCGCAACATAGAAGAATTTCCCCCAGAGCCACATTATTTCAACCGCCCAGGCATGGACGCATTGCAAACCACTCTTGCCATTATCGTAGAACGGGCGGAGCAATAGGAATAAATGTAGGCAAATATTACAATCTTGTTACAATTTGCAAAAAATCTTGACAAATGAAAAATGCTGTGCTATGCTAAAGTCGTAACCGTTTTATCCATTTTTACACACAAAGAAAGGAACTTGCCATGAAAAAACTAACTTTAACGCTCGTTTTAGCCTTTATTTTTGTCGCCTGCAACACCGCCGTTGAGCCAAATTTAGAGGTTGACATCGAACCTACTGTAGAAATCAGCACCCCGCAAAACCCCGAACGCACCGCTCTACAAGAAATGCTAGACATTGCCAATGATAATTGGAATATTTCTAGCGGCGACTTTTTAAGTAGCGAGGACGTTTTATACGACATTGATTTTCTTGTGCAAACGCTAGAAGAAAATTTCCCGTTTATGAGCCTTGTGGAGAGGGTAACTGGCATTAACGAGCCACTTAACAGCTTTAGAGACAACTTAACTTTTCATGCACAATCCGAAAATTTGGATTCCTCTAGTTTTGGAAATCTCATAGAGGGTTATTTTTACGATATATTTTTTTCAAGCATGGCTCATTTAAGAGTAAACCCGCTAGATTACCACGGATTGTGGTCTTTTGACCTTAATCCGCAAATAGATGCACCGCCGACAATTATTGAAGAGGGCAAAATTGCTTTAATACCAGTTAATCCCTCATTTTTCAACAATTTCGCAACTCTTAGAGAAATGGTAGATTTGCAAAATTTTATTGCAGAAATTCAAGGTTACGAACACGTTATTTTAGATTTAACGCATATTGGCGGCGGGTTTATTGACACAGCTATCGAAACTTTTATACTGCCCAATTTATCAGAACCTTTGTATATCACAGAATTTGCATTTATCACAGACGGCGTATTTCCAACAAACGAACATAGCGAAAGGTTGCGTAGAGTAAACGGCAACCAACTAATAGGCGGCTCTGATTTTCTTGCGTTGCGCAATTTAGTTAGTCCACTTGTGCCAGCCGCCGAGTTTGCGGCACAGCACAACCTAACAAACATGAACCAAGACGATTTGCAGAACCTTGCTTATGGCTTTATAATTGAAACTTTGCTACAGCCCACAGATTTATCTTCGTTGGAGCGTATAAATTGGTCTTCAAGGTTGCCGCTTTTGGCGGATAACATTTGGCTTTTGGTAAGCCCAACCAACGGCTCGGCGGGTGCTATATTTGCAAATATAGCAAAAGAGGCGGGGCTTACTTTGGTTGGCGAACAAACAAGCCACTGGAACAGCGACGGACGGGCGTTTTTTGAACTTCCCCGCACAGGGCATATAATTTCAATGGATACATTTTACATAACTGACAGTACAGGCCGCAATATTGAGGAGTTTCCCCCAGAGCCGCATTATTTCAACCGCCCAGGCATGGACGCATTGCAAACTACACTTGCCATTATTGCCGAACGGGCGGAAATGGAGTAAGTAAGGCGAATGTTACAATTTGCAAAAATGTTTGACAAACGGAAAATGTTGTGTTATGCTA
>WRKK01000020.1 GCA_009782245.1 Defluviitaleaceae bacterium
CGCAAACCCGTGTCAACCGCAGTTTTGTCCATCGCCTGCATTACCTCGATTTTGTACCCGTGCGCCAAAAACGCCTCCTGCAACAGGTCAAAATGAATCGGAGCCATTTGCGGACACAACAGCGTGTGCGTTTTCCGCATTTCTTTGGTAAAAACCACGCGCGCGGGGCGTTCTGCCAACGTTGTTGGTAGCTTGGGATTTCCCACTCGACAGGCTTTTGCGTTGCGAGCCGCCGCCGCCGCAAACAGCGACCGTATGCGGATTCTCGCCGAGCCGAGATTGTTCACTTCGTCAATTTTTAGCAACGTAAAAATTTTGCCCGCGCTCTCCAAAATTTCCTGTACCTCGTCGGAAGTTACGGCATCAAGCCCGCAGCCGAACGAGTTCAACTGCACCAGTTCCAGGTCATCGCGCGTGCAGACGTACGCCGCCGCCGCATACAGCCGAGAATGATACGCCCACTGGTCGCGGATTACAAGCGGTCGAGGAATGTGCGCCTCGCCCAAATGCGAAATGCTATCCTCGGTAAGCACCGCAACGCCGTACCCTGCAATCATTTCAGGGATTCCGTGGTTTATCTCGGGGTCAACGTGATATGGTCGCCCCGCCAAAACTATCCCAGTTATGCCGTTTTGCTCGATGTACGCAAGCGTTTTTTCGCCCAGTTGGCGGATTTTCTTGCGAAACTGCTCCTGTTCGTGCCATGCGGCGGCGGCGGCTTGCTCCACTTCCTGCCTTGGAATTTCGGGAAATTCCGCAATTAACCGTGGTAACATCGCAGAATAATCATGCAGGCTCAAAAATGGGCTGTGAAATCTCACTTTTTCTAGCGATTCCACATTATTTTTAATGTTTTCGGAATAGGACGTTACAATCGGGCAATTAAACGAGTTGTCCGCCGTGGAAATATCCTTTTTTTCGTGCGTTATGCTCGGATAAAAAATGTAGTCAACGCCGCTTTCTACAAGGGCTTCGATATGCCCATGCACCAATTTTGCAGGATAACATTCCGATTCGCTAGGAATACTGTCCATTCCTTTTTCGTAAATTTCGCGCGACGACCGTGGCGAAAGCACCACTTGGTAGCCCAATTTTGTGAAAAACGTAAACCAAAGTGGATAATTCTCATACATATTCAAAACGCGCGGCAAGCCCACAGAGCCACGTGTAGCAGTTTCGGCTGTCAACGGAGAATATTTTAGCAACATATTGTGCTTTTCGGCGTACAAATTTGGGACGTTTTTGTCCGATTTTTGCTTGCCAGCGCCCAATTCGCAACGGTTGCCCGAGATAAATTTTCGTGGAGATTTCCCCAACTTCGCATCTTCAAGGTTGACAAATTGGTTTATCGTCAGCAAACAGCGGTTACTGCACAGATTGCAGCGAGTATGGCTTGCCTTTACTTTTTGTGCCAACAATTCCGATTTTGTCAACAGCGTTGTTTGCACGGGATTTTCGATTTTTTGCTCATTTTCCCCATTTTTTGGCACAGGATTTTCTGCCGATTTCTCGCTTATTTTTACGTTTTCTTCCTGTTTTTCGCTTTTTTGCGAGTTTTCTAATTTTTCCAGTTTTTCGTGAAATTTCTCTTTTGCAATGAGAGCCGCTCCGAAAGCGCCCATAATTCCCGCAATATCTGGGCGAACGGCTTGTCGCTCGCTAATTTGCTCAAATGCTCGCAAAACCGCCTCATTGTAGAACGTTCCGCCTTGCACAACAATTTGATTGCCCATTTGTGCGGGATCGGTTATTTTTATGACCTTTTGCAACGCATTTTTTATCACGGAATACGCCAATCCTGCGGAAATATCGGCAACGTCCGCGCCCTCTTTTTGGGCTTGCTTTACGCGCGAGTTCATAAAAACTGTGCAGCGAGATCCCAAGTCAACGGGATTTTTCGCAAAAAGGGCGTTTTCGGCAAATTGGGCAATTTCCGTGTTCAGCGATTTGGCGAAAGTTTCAATAAACGAGCCGCAACCAGCCGAGCAAGCCTCGTTGAGCAGCACGGATTCAATTACGCCGTCATTCACACGCAAGCATTTCATGTCCTGCCCGCCAATATCTAGGATAAAATCCACGTTTGGGGCGAAAAATGCCGCCGCTTTGTAATGTGCCATCGTTTCAATTTCGCCGATGTCAATCTGCAAACCCGCCTGAATCAGCCCTTCGCCGTAGCCCGTTACGCACGAATATTTTATGTTGACATTTTGCGGCAAAATCTCGTACAAATCCAAAAGGGCGCGAGATGCCATTGTAAAGGGCGTTCCCTCGTTGCTGGTGTAAAACGAGTGCAACAACTCGCCATTTTCGCCAATCAGAGCCATTTTCGTTGTGGTAGAGCCAGCGTCGATTCCGAGGAAAGCGTCGCCGCTATAGGTTGACAAATCGGCTTTGGTAACTTTGGCTTGGTTGTGGCGTTTGCTAAATGCGGAATATTCGGCTTTGTCTGCGAACAGCGGATTTAGCCGATTTATTTCAAACTGGACACGTTTTTCCGATTGCAAATTTTTGATAAGGTCGTCAAAAAGAATGGGATTTTTGGCGTTTATGGCACTTCCGAGCGCGGCGAAAAGATGGGCATTTTCGGGCAAAATCGCCTTTTTTGGCTTGAGAACGTCAATAAAACGGTTGCGAAGTTCGGAGGTATAATGCAGCGGGCCGCCGAGAAACGCCAC
>WRKK01000021.1 GCA_009782245.1 Defluviitaleaceae bacterium
GCTCCTTGCGGGGTGTGCCTGCCCGCCGGCAGGCGGGGGGCAGAGCCCCACGGTTTTGAAGTTGTTTATAAGGTTGGTGATGACGGGAGAATTATGTTTGAAAATATTATAGGGAACGAGCCGACGTTGCGGCGGTTGCGGCAAGCGGTGGATAATCCTAGCCATGCTTATGCTATTGTTGGCGAGGCTGGGCTGGGTAAGTTGGCTATAGCAAAATCGTTTGCCCAAGCGTTGCAATGCGAAACTAATAGTGCTTGCGGCGAATGTCTTTCGTGCCGAATGGTCAAAAGCGGCAACCACCCCGATATAATCTACGTAAAAGCAACAAAAACAAAAACAATCGGCGTTGAAGATGTGCGAACCCAGCTTATTTTGCCAATGAGCGAAAAACCGTTTAGGCATCGCTATAAAATTTTTATAGTAGACCAACCGCCAACGCCGCAAGCCCAAAATGCACTACTAAAAACAATAGAAGAACCCGCCTACTTTGGAATATTCCTGTTTTTGGCGGAAACTACAAGGGCTTTTTTGCCGACTATATTATCACGGTGCGTTACGCTAAAACTACAAGCATTAACCGATGCCGAAATAATACAAACTCTTAGCCAAATAATGCCAAACCCGCCAAGCCCCGCTATACTAATGGTTGCGGCGGGCAACCCAGGCAGGGCAAAAAAACTAGTCGCATCGCCAGACTTTGAAAATATGCTGAACCTAGCAAAATCTGTCGCCGATAACGTTGCTACAATGTCTATGGTGGAAATTTTTGGCCTACATACAAAATTTGATAAGTGGAAAGATAATATCCAAACTTTGCTGGATTTACTCTACTTTTCGTGCCTGGAAAACGTGCGTAACCACCAAAATATATCCCAAATATCCCAAATATCCCAGATAGAAGCCATAACCGCCGCAAAAAAAGCCTTGCACTATAACGGCAATTTCCAAATGACAATAGAAACAATGCTACTAAAAATGAGGTAACTACAATGGAAATAATAGGTGTACGATTCAAAAAAAAGGGCAAAATATACTACTTTAACCCTTGCGGTCAAAAAATCGCCGCCAATACGCCCATAATAGTTGAAACTATCCGTGGCGTAGAATACGGCAAAGTCGTGCTAAGCAACCGCAACGTTGACAATATAGAAATTCCCGTAAAAAATATTATCCGTGTTGCAACGCCAGAAGACACCCGCCAAGAAGAAGAAAACTGCCAAAGAGAACGTGAGGCGGTTGACTTGTTTTTAACCGAAATCAAGCATCACGGGCTAGATATGCACTTAATCGACGTTGAAATTACTTTCGATTTTACCAAAATAATTTTTTACTTCACCGCCGAAGGTCGCATCGATTTTCGTGAACTAGTCAAAAGTTTGGCAATAATATTCCGCATGAGAATAGAACTGCGGCAAATCGGCGTACGGGACGAGGCAAAAATACTCAATAGTATCGGCATTTGCGGCCGCACTTTGTGCTGTGCTACTTTTTTGGACGATTTTCAGCCAGTATCAATTAAAATGGCGAAAGATCAAGGGCTGTCGCTTAACCCTACAAAAATATCGGGCGCGTGCGGTCGGCTTATGTGCTGCCTAAAATACGAAGAGGAAACCTATGATTACTTAAGCAAAAAACTGCCCCATATCGGCGAAACAGTAACAACCTTAAACGGTAGCGGCGAAGTGGTCTCTGTAAACGTGTTGTGCCAAACCGTAAAAGTTGCAACAAAACTCCCCAAACAGGACGTGTTTACAATAGAAGAATATCCCGTGGCGGAAATAAAAGCCGCTGGCAAAAAAAAATGTGCCAAAGAGTGCGAAAAATGTGCAAAATAACAACAAACACCGAAAATAAAACCAAAATCAACCAAATAAAACTAAACCCAAACGAACGAATAGACGACTTGCAATGCGGCGGCTACAAAATTATCCAAAACCCAGACGGATTCTGCTTTGGTATCGATGCCGCTTGCCTTTCCAATTTTGCAACCGTAAAAAAAGGCGAAACTGTGCTGGATTTATGCACAGGCACGGCGGCTATTCCCATTTTGCTTGCCGCAAAAACCCAAGCAAAACACATCACGGGCATAGAAATATCCGCAAAAAGCGTTGACATGGCTCGCCGCAGTATAACGCTAAACAATCTCAACGACCGCATACACATAGATCTAGCCGACATAAAAAACGCCATGCAACTCTACAAACCCAGCAGTTTTGACGTTATAACCGTTAATCCGCCCTACATTATAGCAAACGGCGGCTTGCACAATAAATCCGACGACAAAACCATCGCAAGGCACGAAATAACCTGTACCTTGCACGATATAATAACAATCAGTGCCAAATTACTAAAAACAGGCGGTAGGCTGTACATGGTGCATCGTCCGCACAGGCTACCAGAAATAATCTGCCAACTAACCGCCGCCAAACTAGAGCCAAAAACCCTGCAAATTGCCCAAGCAACACTAAACCACAATCCCTCGCTAATTTTCATAGAGGCGATAGACCACGCAAACCCAATGCTGAAAATTAAACCTGTTTTGTTGTTGAATAGCGATAAATGACGGTAATCCGCCGAGCAAAAATTAATATATTCAAAATGGGCAAAACGGCAAAACGGGAAAATGAGCAAAATGGGCAAAACGGGCGACCGTCCTCGGTCGCCCGTTTGCCCCCAGC
>WRKK01000022.1 GCA_009782245.1 Defluviitaleaceae bacterium
GCGGACGTGCTTACGGTGGACGGAGTGGTTCGAGTTGGGAAGTATGCGACACATGAGAGGTTTTCTGAGGTTTTGGGGTTGTTTTTGGCGGTTAATCCGTTTATTTTGTATGAGGGGAATGGGTTGCGGCCGCATGATGTTGATCTATTCAACTGTTCGGAAAAAGATAGGTTGGGTATTATCTCGGAATTTGAGAAAAGAAAGGAAAAATTACCATGACAAGCAATTTGACGGAACAAATAAAAATATTGCGGGAAAATTTGTCAAATTTATAAGCAGTGATAGTTGACTGTTTGGCGGCAATACTGGCGTTTGGTTTATGAAAGATTTGGGTGTCCGTTATTCCGATTTTTGGCTGTTGGAGGTGCTTGACGAGTATTTTTGGCGGAGTGGTTTTGAGAATTATCAAATCGCAAAATCTCGGAAATTGCTTGTTTATGGGATTCTGGGATTGGCGGTCGTTTTGGTGTTACTTGCTAGTGGGGAGTTGCTTTTGTTTTTGTAATGAGAGGGATTTTATTGGAAAACTTCCAATAAAATCCCTTTTTTTCCAATCTCAAAACTGCAAAAAAAACCTTGTATCACGGTAATTTGATATTGTAAACAGTTGAACAAAAAAATCAATTATCATGTGTTTGCAAAACACCCCCCGCAAAATTTGCGAGGGGTGTTTTGTTTCTGTAACTTGTTGAAAGCCGTCAATATCCTGCATTAAAGCAAAGGAAAATATGTAGAACACGAAAACAACACTATAATTCCGTTCTTTTTAGCGTATTGCAACACATCTTTTTTATATAAGCACGTAAATTTTACTCCATTTCTCCTAATCGTAAAAATTCTTCTATACGCCCAAATAGTGCCAAATCCACGCCATTCATGCGAAAACGGTCAAATCCAACGGCGGCTTCCCATTCAAATAAATGCTCGTTTGTCATATTTACAGGTCCGATTCCCAAAGATGCCACAAAACCGTCAAATGTGGCGTGTACTTCTTCACGATAATCGAAGGCATCTTGCGACCACAAAACGCTGATATGTCCGTCGTTCCAGTAATCCTGCAAAATGATAATTTCGGCGTTGGGATTTGTGATTCCTGGCGAGTGCGTTATTGTTAAATCTAATGTCGGAAAAAATGTATCGTTGCCGCCCTGCACCAACATTACAGGAATATTCCGAGAATTTATGCCGCTAACTGCACTGTATTCGCCAAAATCAACACTTTGCACAATGCGTACAAATGGGTGCAACAACGGATAAGCAAATCCTATCCAAGACCTGCCGAACGCAAAAAGCGTTTCGCCCGTGTGATTTATTCCCGCAAAACTTACAGCGGCGGTTACAAAATCTCCCTCGGGATAGTTCAAAACCGCTGTTGCGGCGTATCCGCCTTGACTGTGTCCAAATAAAGCTATCGGCAATCCGCTAAAATCGGCATTTGTGCTTACGAAATTTAACGCCGCACACAAATCCGTTACCGCTTGGTGCAAACTTACTCGGCTTGCTCCTTGACTTGGTGCAATGCCTGTTCCGCTGTATACGAGAACTTTCCAATCGTGTTGCACAAAAAAATCCACCTGCGATAGGAGCGATTCCATGTCGCCGCCGAATCCGTGAATTAAAATCAACAAGCCAATCGGCTCTGCGGGGCTGTAAACCCTGCCAATTAGCGTGTTTTCGCCCGAAACAAACTGCACATCTTGCGATTGTAGTTGCAGATGTTCGTGCGTTAGCAAGGTGGTAAAATTACCCCTGTTGTCCACTCTTGCGAAGTATTGGGCAAGAAAAATGTTGGTCAACGTAAATCCCACCGCAATGTACAGCACCAAAACTGATGCTGTTAAGATTATTACTTTTTTTAGCATATAATCCCTCTTTTCTAAATTTTTTCATTGACAAATTTGCCAACAAAAATATTGTAACACATTTTTTGCTGGTGTGCAAATTTTTTTGAAAATTTTTCCCAAAAATTTTTCCCATGTGATTAAACCTCACAAATTATCGCTATATGCTATGTCGTTTCTCGTTTAATGGCACTCGTTGCCGCATTTTTTCAGAAAAACTGCGACAGAATATGTGCGATTGCAAATGGCGAGCATTGCCTTATGATTATTCATACAAACAGGATTATCGGCGGGGGTTGCTCCTAGTGCCTATCTTGCAAATATTGAGAAAAATGTGTCCGCCCAACATTTGGACGACAATTTGCGAACTCATGGAATTGATGTTCTCACGCTCCGTGCAGACGATTTCAATGGATTTTTTGGGCTTAGGGCGAAGTTTTTAGTTGGGTTGATTGGTCAAGCTATGGGGAAGAAGATTGCTAAGAAGAAATTGTTGAAATTTTTGGGATTTCGTTGGAGTGAAGTTGACTTTTTGGAAAAGGCGGCATTCGTCCGTCTTTTCTAAAAACTTCAAAAAAATTTGCAAAAAAAATTGACAAAACTTTTCGCCTATGTTACAATAATGTTGTTGGTTGAGGGCGAGAGTCGCCCTTGTTGAAAGACGTATGTAGAAAGTGAGGTTTACATGGATTTTCAAGAATTTAGCAAGAAAATTGAACCATTCAAATACGATGACGAGGACAAATACACGCTCTGGCTTGGAGTTGGATATTACAAGGTTGAAATATTTGATTCTCGTGAAGAAGAGGGATTTGAGGGCAATGGCTACGATTGGGAATCGTTGG
>WRKK01000023.1 GCA_009782245.1 Defluviitaleaceae bacterium
TCGTATTTTTGATACCAATCCCATTTGTGCAACCTTTGTGGGACGCAGAAATCGGCAGACACCGCATGAGGTGGGCGTTGTACGTGCAACTGCAAGGACAGCACCGAGACGAAATAATCCAAAAATTGGGCGAGCCACAACCGCAAATAACGGACTGGTTTCCCGACAGAATCCTTGAATATACGCTAGTTCCGGCGGACGGTTGGTGGGATAGGCTTACCACGCACCGTTGGCGGAGGCTGATAATTTTCTTGGACGAAAATGGGATTGCCGTGAATGTGATTTCGGCAAATCCCAGACATGTTTGACGCATTTGAATAAAAAGGGCGAAATCGGATTCGGCAACCGATTTCTCCCTCTCAAACACCCATTTTGCTGGGTTTGTTCAACGACAACTTCATTAAAACCATTGTAACGCATTTCATCGTCCTTGTCAATCTCTCTGTTTTTATTTATTCCCCACTAGAATATCTCAAAATAAAATCAAAAATCCTCTCGTTAATTATGCACGATTCCTTGTCAATCATGGGCATATGTCCGCCGTGGGTAAATCTAAAATAATCTACAAGATTTTGAGAAATTTCTTTTGCAGGTATATCTCCATTAGATATGGGTAATTGGTTATCAGAGAGGCTAAATAGGGCGAGTGTCGGAACTTTTATTTCCCCAAAATCAAAATTTCCCATTTCACTATACATTTTTATATCATTGAAAGAACCCTCATTTCTTAAAGATGGCGGCGCTGTCATTTCAAAGAACTTGTCCAGCAAAAACAACCGTTTGGAGTCTTTTTTGACATAATCATAGTCTACGCCTAATTCTTTTGCTATTTTTTGTCTAAAATTTTCTCGGAATATTTTGCTCAAATTCCAAAATAGCCAAATTCCCCTATCATTAAGAATCATTTTCTCAAAAATTGTGATTTTATGTACCCATTTATGCGAAACTGCACAAAACAATATTAGTCCTTTTGTGTATTTTGGGTACTTAATTGCGAATTTAATTGCAGGTGGACCGCCGCCAGACCATGCATGTATAAAAACCTCTTTTATACCCAAACTGTCCAAAAAATGCTTGAAAAAATCAGCTTGAGCCTCTATACTTGTTCCCAAATCAAGCGAAGTTCCAAGAAAACCTGGTCTCGATGGCGTAATAATTCTGAATTTGTCCTTTGCATAGTCGTCAAAAAACAGCAATCCAACATCCGCTCCTGCTGGTGAGCCGTGCGAATGTAGAATTATACTGCCTTTTCCTGCATCGGTATAGTGTACTTTCCCAATTTTTGTTTCAATGTATTTTGCATCTTTATACGCTTGCTCTGTCATACTTTCGAGCCAAGGTTGAAATTTCATATACAATCCCTCTTTTCATTTTTTATCACAAAATGCGAATTAACCTTACTAAAACAAATATATCACAGGTAAACGAGCTTGTCAAGCCCTACTGGAAATTTTTTGAAATTTGCAAAATATTTCAACGATTGCCGAAAAATTTCATAAAATCGCCAAAAAAGACCAACTGCAACTTCATTAAAATCATTTTAACACATTCTAGCGACATTTTCAATATTTTTCAAAAAAATTTGAAATCGACAAAAATTCATGCTGCAATAATAAAGAAGTCAGCAAAACAGGCGAAAATTCGCCGTTTTTGCCTGTTTCTCAACCTATCGTCCGTCCCAAAAAACCACCAAATCCACATTTTCCGCCTGTGCAAATGGCTTGGGGCAATTTCAATTTCTCGGACACTTTCGTCGCAATAACTATTCCGCCCACGTGAAACAGAAGAGGATTTTCAGCCGTCTGCCATTGCAGACGAAACGCCCATCGCAACCGCTACGCCGCAACCGCCAACCACAAACATTGACGATTTGGGAATTGTCGGAACTTGGCAACAAATTTTTGGAAACAATATCTCAAATTTTGAGTTTAGGGAGGACGGCACGTATACCGTTTTCTGCAGTAATATGTTTGGGCTTTTGTCAAATAGCCCTGGCACATGGACTGGCGATGCAATAACGTTAATCCGAGATGATGACGGACACATTACAACGCTGGTAATTTTTGAAAATGTATTGCGAGCAATGTTGCCGAGTGGCGAACTTAGCAATGTGCCGCATAGGCGGATTAGGTAGAGGTTGCAAGAAAGGGGCTGGATTTTTCAGCCCCTAATTTTTGTAATATTGGCATTTATTGTGAATTTTTTGAAAAATGTTGACAAGGGCGGTGGCGTGTGATATATTGATTTTAGTAGGTTGCCAATCCGCAAACGACCGCACGGCAAAACCAATCCGCAAGCGAAACATTGGCGTTAAAATAAATTTAGAGAAATGGAGCTAAACGAAAATGACAAAATTTTTTCCGAAAAAATGGCTGTATATTGTATGCAGTTTCCTAATAATTGCAGGTTTTCTTGTTGTCGCATTAAGCGGCCGCACCACAGAAACCGCTGAAACCGCCGTATCTATCCTGTTTGTGGGCAACAGCCATGTGCGAACGGGCAATGTCCCTGCTCAATTACAGGCGATTGCACGACTTCACGGAATAAACATCACATATCGTGATATTTCAAGCATTGGAGCGGATTTGGGCGATTCAAAAGACAGGGCAATCCGAGAAATTCAAAACGGCAATTTTGACTATGTCGTTCTCCAAGACAGCAACAGGCGAGTTTTAGCCGATATTGA
>WRKK01000024.1 GCA_009782245.1 Defluviitaleaceae bacterium
AGCAGTTTCAGCGGCTCGCCCTTTGCGTTCGTTGGGTACGCAAAATCTTTGGGCAGGTACGGCAGACCGCCAAATTTGCTGTTTGTGGCGGTTGTGCAGTCGCTCCGTTGGGCGATTAGGCGGATTGCTTGCCGTTTCGTCGTCGCCCTAAACTCTTCTAATAATGCTGTTAAATGTTCCATTTTTCCTCCTGTTTCTCGGTGTCGTGCCAGCTTGCCCAAATTATGACGCTGCCGAATGTTGACAGCAAAATCACGAGTAAAGCCGCATCTAACACTGTTCTTCTTGAATTTTCCACCACAATGTGAAAATTGGGCAGGTACAGCAGTTGCACCTCGCCGCCTGGGCGGAATGTGGCACGTGCGTTGCGTGCACTCCGCATAAACAGCAGATCGACAGAGCTGAGCCGAACACCGCCGTGCTGGTGTACTGCGACGGTTACGTTCATGTGGGTGCGAAATGAGCGAGATGCTCGGCGTTCGGTCATAGAAACGACCGTGCCTGTGGTTTCCACGCCTGTTGCCGCCAACAAAACGCCTGTTAGAATGACGAAAATCGCAAGCAGGATTATTCCGCCGCCGATAAGCAAGCCGACCAGCCGCCGAAGTTGGCGTTTTTCTGGGGATTCGTAGAGGTCGTTGAGTTGTATTTCGCTATTTTTTGGGATTTTGTTTGATTCCATATTTGTCCATTACCTCCATTACCGCCATTCCATACGCCTTTTTTTCAAGCGGAATCAGGCTGGGATTGTCGTATTTGCTGAAAATTTCAAAAAATCCGCCGTTTGATTGCTGTCTTCAAGTTCGCCAACCGCCGATTTTGGCGGCTCTGTTGGCTTGTCCGCTTGGTTTTGCGGCTTGTATTCAAGCCTTTCTTCAAGATATTTACATTGTAGCACATTGCAAAAATTTTTGCAAACTTTTTTGAAAATTTTTTCGCCTGTCGTTTCCGCAATCCCAACCGCTAAACAAACCCTTAAAAATCGGCGTTTCCACCACCTACCCAACCTCCATCAATCCCAACAAAGCCAAAACGCCGCCCAACAAAATCATTCCGCTAAAAATCAGCCCCAAAATCCGCCCAACACGCCGTGCACCTTTTCGTTGCTGCCATTTGAACCAATAGCCACCGTGGCGGCGTTCCCAAAAATTGCTTTTGTCGTGCCAAAATTCGTACAATAGAAAGCCGCCCAAAGCCACGCCGCCAAGCCCCCATAAAACGTCCATTAACTCCATTTTATCCCCTTTCCGCAACCCTGTCGTGGATTGCCTGTGCGATGTCCTTGTCCTGCATGGCGAAAATTATTGTGGCGATTGCTTGATATTCTAGGTTGACACCGCCAGAGAACTGATTTTCGGCGATTCTTTTGAGTTCCAAAACGCCGTTCTCCGAGCCGAAATTTAAGCCAGTCGCCTGTACAGCCGACAACAGCACCGTTTTGTTGCTTTCACGGTTGACAATGGTTATTCCGTTCTCGGAAAGTATCCACGCTTGTCCGCTCGGCTCGGGATAATCGGCTGAACACAGCGTTATTGGCACGTTGTGGCTACTTTTGTGTCCGCCGAAATCTGGGTTGTAAATTTGACGTGCCTCTTTTTCTTCACGTTTGACTGCCTTGTTTACGCCACGCACAAAGGCGACCACAATGACGACCACCAAGGCGGCGACCCATAAATAGGCACCGTCCAGTTCAGTCAACTCTCCCAGCCAAAACGCCAGCAACAGCGACAGTATAAGGCCTACAAAGCCGCCCAATACCCAAAGTACAATTTTTAATCCAGTTTTCATAATTTCCTCCTTAATATTTCCATCGCCACAAGTGCGATGTTTCGCAGTTTTCATAGTTTTTTCCTTATTCGAGGTTTTTTTATCCGAGATTTTCCGTTTCCTATTCCTAATGCGAAAAATCCCCCAACCAAGCCACCAATCATGACCGCACCCCAAACCACATCAACCCAGGACGGTTCGCCCTCGTCGTGGTAAATCCGCATGGGTTCGGTGGATTCCACTAAAATGGGGATTGTTTCGCCCACTCTTCGCAGAGTTCCTTGGCTGGTCAGCGTGGCTTGGAACATCTCGCCGCCATGCTGAAATATTAGGGTTTCGGTGGTTCGTGGGCGTGGCGTTCGCCGTCTTACACCTCGCATTACCGAGAAATGGCTGTAATCCACCACGGTTGCCGAATTTTTCTCGGAAACCTGCCATCTGCGGCGTTCTTCCGCTTGCTCTATGGCTAAAAATACCGCCACCACAGCCACGACAACGCCAACTATTATCAGTTTTTTTGTACGCTCTTGCATGGTTTTCTCCTTTCTAATTTGCGAAAATTCGCAAAAATTCATTCTCGTTTTGCGTAATCTGACAACGCCGCAAAATCCAAAAATGTGTCGTATTCCAAATAGTAGTCCAGTGCGGCTATGAAATTTTGCATGGTCGGCTGGCTTTTTTGGTGCAAGGCGTTTGCAACGACATCTTCCACGATTTCGCCCAAGCAAAAATATTCAAATTTTGTCTGCATTAGCGTTACAAATTCGGGGAGTTCGCCGTCTTCGTCTTCGTCAACACAGCAGCAAAGTAGGCTTTCCGTAGCGGTTTCCGCTCCGATTTCGGCGTAAAGGCAACCGACAAAATCGTAAAGACATTTGCCCAAGCCAACCGCACGAGTTTCCTCGGCGGTCGCCGTCAATAT
>WRKK01000025.1 GCA_009782245.1 Defluviitaleaceae bacterium
TACTGATTGCTATTGCCAGCTTTTTTATGTTTGGCTATTGGGCATGGATAGCCCCACATCTTCCAGCCGCAATCAACGATTTTATGGGTCTTATTGGCTGGTGGTATTTTTTTCAAATTCCAATCATTTTGCTATCGGCTGCCAAAGTGAATTTTACGGATTCAGCGATTGGGTTGGGAAAAATATGGTAAAATTCCCAACCTAACTTTCTATCAACCCCCGCAGCCTATCAATCTCCCTTTCCAGCATTATCCTCTTTCCCTTGGGCATATTTTCACAATCAACATCTAAAAATGCCAAAGCCCTGTCTCTGTCTGCATTTACAAAAAAGGCATATGCGGCACGTATTGCGGCATATGACGAATCGCCGCCGCCCAACGTTTTCTTTACCAAAACATTTTGTGCCAAATCGGTTGCGGCTCGCCTGTCCTTTTTCGTCATAAGGTAAAACCCTATCAACGTCATTTTCATGTCCAATGCGTAGATAGTTGGGAATTTATCCAGTTTCGCCGAGGTTAAGCGTTCAAATTCAAGGGCTGCCTCTTCGTGCCGCCCCAAATAATCCAGTTGCTCCGCCTTGCAGGATATAGAAGTCGCTATTAAGTAGTTGTTGACATTCGCATCCTTGGGCATATCAAAAAAATTTTCCTCAAAATCTGCGTACGTTTCGCCCAACATCAGCCTTGCATGGGTACGAAAAAGATTGTAAAAAGCCCGTTTTGCATTTTGGGATTCTAGGGCTTTTATAACGTTTAGCCCATCATTTTGTAATTTTCTACCAAAGGGAATAAGATTCATTATCCCCTGGGTAAACATGACAACAACCATAGCAACTGCGAACGAAAGGGGGGATTCCAAATTCAGCATCGGCAAAAAAGCCAACGCAAAGGCAAAATTAACCAAACCGCCGCCCAAATTATACAGCAAAAACCGAAACTTTTCAAATTCTTCAGGCGGCGACATCAAACATTGCCCACCAAGCGAACTTTTTGAGAACTCAAACCGCAGTTTCCCCTCTTCTTTGAACCAATGAAACCGCCATACACTAAATGTTGAAAAGCTATATCCACTAAGAAGTCCGAAAAACAGGTGTCCCAACTCGTGCACAACTATGCTTAACATCGAGATTAAAATTGCATAAGTTATGTATAAAATTATTGCTTGCATATTTCTGCCACCATTTTATTCAACTTCCCGTCCCACCGATAAAAATAAGTAATGCTGGGCAAAAACAAAAAAGTTATCCATGCACCAAAAAATCCCAAAAAGCTACTTACCGCCATTACCGTAAAAATCACAGTCCACCAAAATCCGAATATCACTCTTCCCCGATAAATCTCACGTTTCAAGGCAGGGCAAGCCAATATCGCCATAGCTGTCTTCTCGTCCAACGATAAAAATTTTTTTGACGGTTTATGAAACAGTGCCAAAACCCCTAAAATCAAGGTTACCACAGCCCCCACGCTACCGACAACACCAAGCAGTATATCAACCATAATTTTCTCCTCTCGCACGGCTGAATTTGCCGCATTATTGGGGCAATCGTGCCACCTAATATTATTCTACTATCTCGGCTGCCGAATGTCAAGGGCGTTATTAGCAATTAAATTTGTGTTTTGGACAACAAAAAGATGGGCAATAACGCCCATTTTACCTAAATCAAAATCTTCTCAACAGATGCGGATTCGCAGGTTTTGATTGGTTTACATATTTTGGTGGGTGTGGTATAATAGTCATATCTGAAAAGAGGAGTTGAGAACTTGCCAATAATATACTCAAAATCGGCAATAAAATTTTTGCAAAAACAAAATGCGGCTGTGCAACAACGGATTTTAGGTGCAATAAATCAAATACCAGCAGGAAATATAAATATTATAGATATTGACAACAGAGGACAAGTATACAAATAGGAGGGCGTTATGTCAACAGTTAAAGAACGTATTTTAGGAGCGGTAACAGTAATGAGAGAAGAAGATGCCGTTAAAGTTTGGGATATTATTACCCTACAATTTGGGTTTGAAGAAGTAGAGCCAACCGAGGACGAAATCAAAATAATAACCGCCTACAATAACGGAAATGACGAATATCAGCCGTATTTGCGGCATGAAGATTTGCTTAAAGAGTTGAAAATATAAGTTGGTCTATGTGAAAACCATAGCAAATATTTCTTGCATATTTCGGCAAATTGTAGTATAATAATTTCAGCAAAAATTTTTAAGGAGGAACATTTATGAGTGCAGTTAAGAAATGACTACGAGGGACTGCCGTTTAGCTGGTGGGAGAGTTCACAAGGACATAATCGGCTCGCTGTGATTTTTCCGCAAACACAACAAACAGCGGTACTCCATGTTTTAAGATAGTGCGTGATTTTATTCCCTATGGGGAATTTTGATGTTAGGAGGAATTTTAATGTACAGAAAAATTGAACCTGCTTTGCGTATGAGCAGAAATGAAGCGTCGGCACGTTATCGAGATAGCTTTATTCTCATGCAAATGGATAGTATGAAGTTGTCGGATGATGTTGGGACTGTCCATTATGTTGGCGAAGACCAAAATGAAATGTTTGCTTTGGCAGTTAAACTTCAACTTCCATTTAGCGGCATTGTTGACGGACTTAATCATCGGTGCAGTCTTGGAGGTGTTGTTGTAGGTGGCTGAAACAAAATTTGACGACATGGGCTTTGCTGTAATTCCG
>WRKK01000026.1 GCA_009782245.1 Defluviitaleaceae bacterium
TCGATCTTTCGCTGGCGGCTCGTGAAAATTTGGTTATCCGCCGCATGGATATGATGTTTGTGCCAAACGAGGCAATAACGCGCGGCGAGGCGGCAATCATATTGCACAGGCTGTATAGGCGACTTTGGTAATTTTGCAATAAATCCGAACCAATAAATCAGAGCCTAGAGTTGTTTTCGGGATTTTTGAAAATGGCTCTAGGCTCTATAGTAAATTAACTTAACTCGCCTGTTGCGGGTAGGCAAAAAATTCGGGCGGATAATATCCGCCCCTACGCTTGGCGGCATTGTGGGGGGGGGACGTTCGCCCCTACGAAATGCCTACCGCAAATTTAATCGCCACATCATTATTTTGCCGCAAAAAACCATTAAAAAATTTTACGGGGTCAAGGGGAGAATCCCCTTGCGGGGTCAAGGGGCAGCGCCCTTGCGGGGTGTGGGGCAGAGCCCCACGGTTTTAATGTTCACCCCTGCAACAACAGCGAAATTAGTGGTATGGAGAATAGGCATAAAATGCTGGATAATGCTACTAGTTTTGAGGCGACGGCTGTGTTGCCTTTGTATTGTTCCGCAAAAATTACGGTTAGAGCGGCGACGGGCATTGCCGCCAAAATAACTATTACTTCTAGCATAACGGGGTTGCTGATAAATAGCCGCAATACAAAGAAAGTGGCTATGGGTATTCCTAACAAGCGAAGTGCAATTACAGGCAAAACACGTGGGTCGCTGACAAGGTCGGCTGGCTTGCTTTTTGCTAAAATAGCACCAACCAACAGCATAGAAAGCGGCACAGTCATTCCGCCAATAAGAGCAACGCCCTCTTGTACCACGGCTGGCAACCGTAATCCAGTAATAAAAAACAAAAATCCTAAATATGTAGCTACTAAGGCGGGGTTAAGCAATATTGCTTTAAGGTTTGCCTTAATATCGGCGTTTGCGGTGCGTTTGAAAAGGTAAATGCCCAAGCTAAACGCCAAAACATTAAAAGCCACATTCGCCATAGTGGTGTAAATAAGCCCCTCCGCCCCGTAAATTGCCTGTATTATCGGAAATCCCATATATCCCACATTTGCGAAAACTAACGCAAACTGCCAAACACGTTTTTCGTCGTCCGCCGCACCCATTAACCGAGCCAGCAACAGCCCAAAAAGGTAGCCCGATAAATAAACTATAGCAGATATAACCAGCGTTGCAAGGCTCTCCAACAGCAAAGTAGCCGAAAAAGGCCGCATCATAGAAACAAAAACCATGCAAGGTAAAGTAATTTTTACCAACAACGTGGACATTCCTGCGTTAATTTGATCGGTTAAAACTTGGGCTTTTCTGCCGATATAGCCCGCTACAATACATACTACTAAAGTCGCCAAACTGCCCACGAAACTAATAAACATGGCATTTTCGGTTAATGCCTGCATAATTGCACCTCGCTTTTTAGTCCAATTTTAATCCTATTTTAATCCAATTTTAGCCCGATTTTAGCCCGATTTCAGCCAAATTTCAGCCAATTTCAGCCCGATTTTAATTTAATCAAACAATCGGCTAAATATCCAAACTAATTTCGCCAGCTACTAGGGTTTTTATTTCGCCCGTTTCGGTTTCTACTAATAATTCGCCTGTTGAGGTTACATCTTTTACTGTTACGTATTGGATTTTTGGCTCTTCGGTTAGGGTGTGGCGTTTTTTTTGCGGCGTTTCGGATAAATCGCCTACTATGCGAATTTTTTTGCCAATTATAAATAGCCGCTGACGATATTTTTCTATTATGGTGGCTTGCTTGTAGTTTATGTTTAATATGCGGTTGATAACGGCGGCGGCAATCTCGTTGCGGGTAACGGGCAAATCGTTTGCATCGCAATCAAAAATTGAGCCAATAACGTTGGGAAATTTTTCGTGCTCTTTGGCGGGTGTAACGTTTATGCCAATGCCTAAGATTATCCAGGTTTTATCGCTAATTTTGGTGTTTTGCACTATTTCGGCTAATATGCCGCAAATTTTCTTGCCGTCCAAAAAAATATCGTTTACCCACTTTACCACAGGGCTTTTTTTGCACGTTTCTTCTATTGCCTCGGAAACCGCAACGGCGGCGTAAGGCGTTATTAAAGTTGGTATATTAAACGGCAATTCGGCGGCATCTAAAATAAAACTAATGTAAATGCCGTGGTTGGCTGGCGAAACAAACGTTTTGCCAAACCGACCTTGACCGCGATGTTGTGCGTTGGCAACTAAAATAGTGCCGTGTTCCGCTTCGCCGCGCAACGCCATACTTTTAGCTTTTTTGTTGGTGGAAGAAACTAACCGCCGCACGGGCAATAGGTTGTGTTTTTTCACATTTAGCAGGCTAGATATTTGGGCTTGGGTCAGCACATTCGCATCTGATTTCAGCAAATAGCCCCTTTTACCAATCGTTTCAATCTCGTAGCCCTCTGTTTTTATCGTTTCTATTGTTTTCCATATTGCGTTGCGGCTTAAATTAAGGCTGCGAGACATACTAGCGCCCGAAACTGGTGCATCGGGGCTTTCCCTTAAAGCGTTCAAGATATATTCTTTTGTAGTCATAAAATAACCAACTTTCTATTTGATTTTTTTTGATTTTTCTAGGTTTCTGCTATCGGTATATTTATTAACGTCTATTGTTGAGATTTGTCGTAGGGGCGACCGTCCTCGGTCGCCCGAAATTTCCACGGGCGACCGAGGACGG
>WRKK01000027.1 GCA_009782245.1 Defluviitaleaceae bacterium
GGTCGCCCCTACGGTCGGCGTTTTTGTAGGGGCGACCGTCCTCGGTCGCCCGTTTTCCCGTTTTCACCCGTTTTTGCCCACCCGCCCATTTTCCCATTCCAATATTTCTACAACAGCAAAACTTCAAAATTAAATATTGCATTTTTCAAAATATGTGCTATAATTAACAAGAATATTGCACACAGCAAAATAAAAAACCACGAAAATCACGAAAATCACGAAAATACAAATATAGAAAGGACAGCCAAAATGCGTAACCGCTTAATAAATACAATTCTAATAATGACCGCCTACGTATTAACCTGCTTGGCAATTTTTACGGGCTCTTATTTTCAAGAGGCACTTGCTGTAAATGTCAACCAAGTTTCGCCTGTTAGAGTTGTCGCTACCCGAGATGTGGAAAATACCGTTGCAACACAACGCAACCGCGACGAAGCCGCCGCTCGTGCCGCCGCATTGCCGCCCGTTTTTGCCCACGACCCCACAATAGATACGCAGATTTTTGTCAACCTGTATACAATAATTTATCGGCTTGACGAAATCCGCCTTGAATTTGAAGATTGGCAGGAACAGCAATCAATGTTGCAATTAGCGGCTTACACGCAATGGCAGCAGCAGGTTGCGGCTTGGCAACAGCATCTTATTCAAATGGGGCAGCTGATAGCCGAAGGAGTTGACGAAGACGACATTACAGGCCCAGAACAGCCCAGCGAAGAATTTGAGTTTGAACGAGACGTTTTTCCGCTAAACGAGCATTTTACTAACTTTGGCGTTCGGCTTTCCAATAACCAACAAATAGCGTTAATTAGCCTTTCCGCCGACGATTTTGACAACTTTCGCTACATTCTGCATTCCACCACCGAAAACACAATAGAAACGCCCTTTGAAACGGTCAACGAAACAATTTTACTGTTCCTGCAACAAAACTTGGAATTTTTGCTACAAGATGTGGAAATTATGCAAGCGGCATACGCTATTTTAGTGGAAGTTTTAATGCCGAACATGATTTTTAACGAAACCGCCGATACAGGTCAGCGCGAGGCAATGGCGGCAGAATATTTAGTGGTCTATCTTCAGCAAGATCAGCTTATTGTCGATGCTGGCGAGGTAATTTCTGCGGAGGCGTATGCAATTATGCAGGCCCTGGGAATGCTAGAATCGGAGTGGAATAGGGATATTATCCCGCTTATCGGAATTTACATTCTTGTCGCCGTTGTAATGCTAACTTGTTGCTGGTTTATTAGGCTTTATCGTACCCAAATAGCCCGTCGCACTAAAGAGGCACTTATGCTTTTTTCGCTGTATATCGGCGTTTTGCTGGTGCTGTGGACAATGGGCAGTCTTTCTTATTATTTTATGCCCGTTTTGGCGTTTACCATGCTTATTGCGATGCTTGTCAACACTCGCACGGCGATGGTGCTAAACTTGGGCTTTACTTTCATTGCCTACTTTGTAATCGAGGGAACGCTGCATTATATCCTGTTTTTTGTGCTGACTGGCTCGATTATGTCGCTGCTGGCTAGATACACAATAAAACGCAACCACATAATGGCAGTTAGCGTGTTTGCCGCCCTGTTTAGTGCGATTATTGCGGTGGCAATCTCGCTAACGCTAGAGCCGCACCAAGTGGTGTATTCTCCCAATTTGCTTATCAACCTTGCGGCTATTGCGGCGTTAAACGGCTTTCTTACGGTAATTTTATCTATCGGCAGTTTGCCCGTTTGGGAGGCGGTTTTTGGAATGGTAACGCCAATCAAGCTAATGGATTTAACCAACCCAACAAACCCGCTAATGCGCCGCCTTACGATTGAGGCACCTGGCACGTACCACCATTCGCTAATAGTGGCAAATTTAGCCGAAACCGCCGCATACGATATTAACGCCAACCCGCATATTGCCCGTGCGGGCGGCTATTATCACGATGTTGGCAAGTTAAAACACCCGCAATATTTCGCCGAAAACATCACAGGGCTAAACCCGCACGATGCACTCGAGCCGATTAACAGCGTTCGCATAATCGTCAGCCACGTGGAACATGGGCTAGTTTTGGCTACAGAAAACCGCTTGCCGCAAATTTTGCACGATATTATCCGCGAACATCACGGCACGGGCTTAATAAAATTTTTCTACCACAAGGCAAAAGAGCTTGAAAAGGCGAAAGATTCCCCCGCCAAGCTGGATAAAAAAGATTTCAGCTACCCATTCAACATTCCGCAAAGTAAGGAATCCGCTTTGGTAATGCTGGCGGACGGCGTTGAGGCAACCGTGCGGTCAATGATGGCAAACGGCGCAGATGTCGGTGCAATGGACACGCTTATCAGCAAAATGATAAAAGATAGGCTAACAGACGGCTCGCTGTCGGATAGTAATTTAAGCATAAAAGATGTGGACGCTGTCGCCAACTCGTTTTACAGGGTGCTAAAAGGTATGTACCACGAGCGGATTCCTTATCCCGACGACCCCGCCGTGGCTGTAGAAAGGCGGTAAAATCCCATAAATATATACAAGATACACAAAAATAACGTCCCCGAGGATTTTTGGAAAAACCACCTGCACAATTTGCTGGTTTTTGGCTTAAAACTTCTAAACGTCCCAAACATGGCGGAATTAAGCGTTTCCTTTGTAACTGCACAAGAAATACAGCGGCTTAACAAAAAATTTCGCAACCTAGATAAACCCACCGATGTACTCTCTTTCCCCCTTTCAGAGCCTGAAGAATGGCAGAAAAC
>WRKK01000028.1 GCA_009782245.1 Defluviitaleaceae bacterium
GTGATGAGCAAAGTTGGCGGCGTTATTGATGAGATTCATGTTAAGCAGAATCAGCCTGTTAAGGCTGGGGAGTTGATTATTACTATGCGGTAGGGGAGCGCAAACAAGCCGATTATTTGGTTAATCGGCTTGTTTTGCTTAATTTTCGGTTTCGTCTTCTCCAGCTATATCGATGTAATTTGGCGAAATCCCCTCATTTTCCATTTCCAATACCAACGGAGCAACCTCGGCAGAATCAAAGCCCAATCCCAATATCTTCAACGAAGTGCAAGCAACATCCCACATTATTGTAAACATTTCTTCAGCCGCCCATTCCGTGGGTTTTGCATATATTGATACCGCTTGCAACATAACGCTTTGCTCATCAACGGAGACAAATATATTTTCACAATTATTTTGATTGACTGGCAAGCCATAATTTGCGGCGGTCAATCGGTCAAGCCTGTTGAGCGAGCCTATATTGTGTTGCAAAACAACTTCTGTTCCGTCTGGGCGATTTACTTTTATCGGCTCTGTAAGAAAATTTGAACCTTGTAAAAACAAAACGTAAGGAAAATGCTTTTCGTCAATCATAATGTTTCTTATTTCGTTGATGTTTTTATGAGACCGTTCAATAGCGTTTCCTGCTAACATTAGTTCTTGGTTGCCTTTTTTGCCCACCAAAATTCCTTTGCTGATATTTTCAATATCTTTGCCTTGATGTTTGGCTTCGCACACCAAAACAATCCGCCAGTTGCCTTGCTTGTCTTCAACTTCAATTACTCCGCCGTCAGGTTTTATGGATGACTTTTCAACAAACAATGTTACTCCCAGCCTTGAATCCACCGAGTGGAGTTTTTCGTTGATTTCCTTTTTATCAATGCTATCTCTAAAACGGAATTTTAGGTTTGAAAAATCTGTTGTCAAGGTTTCAAATATAATTTTAGAAACCGTATTTACAGATGTATCGTGCATTTTGGCACTTTCACCAAATATCTCTTTCGGACCTTGCCCTCTTATTTTTTCCGTTGTTAATCGCTCCGATTGCTTTTTCATTTTACACTCCTATTTCTTATTAAAATTCTAAAATACGGACATTTGCCATTTATCGATAAATCCTTGCCGTCATTGCCTTTGCGGAATTTTACGATTTCAAATTGCTCTGGACAATATTTGTGCAAAAAAGAAATGGGAACGCCCATAACGCCGTCATAGTCGGCAGGAATAGCATCTGTAAATGGGACTTCAATCGCATCGTAATTGTCGTATTTTTCGTATTTTTTGCCCCTAATTTGTTTGTGCTTGCTAAATTCAAGATTTTCCGCCATTGTCATAAGCTGCAACGGCTGATAACGGCGACCGTGATCTATATTTGTTAGCCAAATAGTATTATTGGTTGAAACTATTCGGTTTCCATGTTCGTCAATCCGTGTTTCCGAGCCGTTTAACGGATAATTTTTCGGCACTATAAACCCTTGAAAACTTCTACCAAAAGCCAAGCCAAGCCACAAGCGGTTATTTTTTATTAGTGGAAAAATTTCTTTGTATGTAATTGCGTTCATGTTGCTGATAACCAAAAATTGCTTTTTCGCCGCCACAATCCACGCAATGAACTCACGGAACAGCGAAAACGGCGGATTAGTAATTATAAAATCAGCCTCGTCCCGCAAAGCGGTTATTTCTTCGCTGCGAAAATCGCCGTTGCCAACAAGCCGAGTAAGCACATTTTTTTTGTTATCGAGAATTTGTTCAATGTAGGATAATCCGATTGCAGCGTTTTCGTTGTAGTTCGCAACCTCGGTAACTTCAATTTTGTGCGGTATTTTTGTATCCTCTTGCGGATTGTCGGCGGATAATGTCAACTGTGTATTCGTTGTATCTCTGTAACAAGTTGCAATTAACTTTTTCAGCCCTAAATCGTTGAAATGCAAGGCAAAATATTTGAAAAAGTTGCTTTTATATGGGTCATCGCAAGGGCATAAAACGGTTTTTCCTCTGAATAAATTGGGATTAAACGCTAAATATGCCTGTATTTCCGTTTCTATGTCAGACCATTGCGTATAAAATTCGTCAGATTTATTTTTTTTAGCCATAACAAATGTTCTTGTTGCCATTGTGAACCTCCAAAATTTTTAGTTATATATATGATTTATCTCAACATTTCAAATAAATTTTGCGGAGTGCAGATATTTTATAGTAGCATATTATTTCATGTTTGTTCAAATTTTTTTGTTGGATTTTTTAGTTCTCAGTTTAAGGTTATTTGATTCTGTCGTTTTCTGTGATTGATTTAATTAGGATTGCACAAAAGTTTATCAGCATAAACACAAATTTTTGCTAACGTGGCGTAACAAAAACCTCGCCGCTGAGCATTTGGTAATTTTCCAAAACGCTATCATGTTTTTCAAAGTAAATACAAGATTCCACTGGGTCAATCATAGTATAAAATTTAGCCAAAACCTTTATTCCTAACAAATTGTGGATTCTTGTTGGATTATCTGGCGTAAAACAAGGCACATCTTTTACGGTAAATCCGCCAATGAAAAGAAACGGCAATATCCAAGTTTTGCCAAAAACACTACTACCGTAGGAATTCATTTTATTGGGCGTAATTTTTATGCCCGATTCCGCTATTTTTAGGCGTTCAAAATAATGTAGATTGATTATTGTTGTGTTAGCACCCGTATCGTAAACAAAATTAACGGTTTCTTCTTTGGAATTTAGCGGATTCATAACTTTTAATCTTAAATACCAATGTCCA
>WRKK01000029.1 GCA_009782245.1 Defluviitaleaceae bacterium
TAATGGCAGAAAGCAACGCAGATTTCAAGAAAGGGGAAATTGTAAAGGTTATGAATAGCGGTTATCGGCGTAAGGATTTGATTTTGTTGAGGGCTAATGTTATTGCGGCTCGGTAGGGTTGGTTGGCGATGTTGGCGTTATTGTGGAATTTTGTGCAGTTAGAAAGCCCCGATTTGGGGCTTTTTTTAATCTTCCAAGGCTAAATCTCGTATGTCAACCTGAAAACCGTCTTTTGTTACCAAAATTTCCGTGAGATTCATATCTTTTTGGCGTTCGCCGCCGATGTATCGCTCAACAACATTGCTTTCCTGCCAAAAATACCATTGTTCGGTGTTTGTGCCGCTGGAGTATATTTGTTTTTTCAATGCAATTTCCCTTTTGTCGTTGCCCTTCGACCAAACTTCCACAACCAAATCTGGAAAGCCCGCCAGCATTGATTGCTGGTTATTGCCGATAAATTGGTCATGCAAAAAAAGCAAGATGTCGGGTTCTACCGATTCCAATTCGGTTAAAATATCCGATACAAAATATTCACGGTCTTGCACTTCTGAAATATCCACCAAATAACACGGAGACAGAAATTTATTGCCATAATGTGCCAACCGAGTGCCGCCTTGCGAAAAGAAAACTTCGTCTTTTACAATTTTTTGGCGGAAAAAGCCGCTGAAAGCCGAGCCTATAAACCCAGATATTTTATTGTGTCTGCGCGATGCCCAGGACATATTTAGTATTTGCATAATATTCACGCTCCTAATTTTGTGCGGTGCTTGTTTTACCTTAGGCAATAGTAACCAATATGGTCATTATATCAAAAATCCCGTTGCCTGTAAAGTTTGCACGAAAATTTAATAGAGCAACCGAGTAGCAAAAGCCAAACCGTCGCAAAAAGCACAAAATGCACCGCCGAAACGCCCACAAAAGCGGCGGCGGAAATCTGCGTTATATCTATTTCTATGCCCTGCAGGTTGAGAATTGCAAAAATTGCCATTGGCCCAAAAATGGGCACAAACATTGCTAAAACACGGGCTTTTTTGTAACCGTGCTTGAACGTTATCGGGTAAATTGCAAAAGCAACCAAGGCAGAAATCAAGAACATTCCCGCCAAAATTGGCACAAAATCAGCTAGGTTGATATTATCCTCCAAAACAGTTCCTAAAATTATGCCAACCAGCAAAAAAAATACTATCAAGCCCAAATAAATCGTCAGGGCGTACAGGTAACGAGAATACACCACTTGATTTCTGGAGATTGGTAAAGTAGAATAAAGTTTGTCTAAGCCGTTTTGCCCTGCGGAAAATGGCTCTATTATGAGCAACGATGATATGGGCAATAATGCGAAAGCAACGCCATACACGCCCATTGCAGAATAAGCAAAAGCCACCAACGCCGCATAAAGCACTATCATTCGCAGGTTTACCTGGTTTTTGACATTAAAATAATCCAATCTCAACATATTAAGCATTTGCGGCACCTCCTTTGTAAAATTTCAGTATAACGTCCTCCAGAGTTTTGGCGGATTCGTTGCTGTATTTGGACATTATTTCGGCTTTATCGTCGGAAAAAATTATGTTGCCATTCAAAATAAACGTGATATAATCGGCTATTTTCTCCAAATCGGAAACTATGTGCGTTGAAAATAACACGGTATTTTCGCCGTTGGAGTTCGCAATAAAATCGGTTATCAAATCGCAAAACTCGTCTCTTGCCATTGGGTCAAGTCCGCTGCTTGGCTCGTCCAATATTAACAATTTTGCACCAAAAGAAAGTGCCACCGCCAACATTAGTTTTGTGTTCTGCCCAGCACTTAGTTCCGAAATTTTTTTGTCGGCACTTACATCAAAATTGCCCAAGTTGCTAAAAAACAGGCTCGCATTCCAGTTTGCATAAAAAGGTGCAATATATTTGTTTATATCTCGCACTTTCCAATCGCTGTCATATATGGTAAAATCGGCAACCACGCCAATTTGGTTGAAAATTTTGCGGTCGGCGTTGCTGTTCCCGTTGCTATTTCCCCACAGGATAATTTCGCCAGCATCAATGTTAATCATGTTTAATATTGCCTTGATTGTGGTGGTTTTACCTGCACCGTTCGGGCCGACAAAGCCCATTATACTGCCCTTTGTAATGTTGAAATTTATGCTGTTTAGGGTAAATTCTTTGTATTTTTTGGTTAGTCCTTTTATTTCTAAAGCGTTCATAACCTTAAATCTCCTCGTAAAAAATATTGTGATATTGTATAAAAAATGTGAGGGCTATCGTCTCTCGCATAAAGCATAACGTCGGGCTCAAGCGATTCCAGTTCGGTCAAAATATCTGATACAAAATATTCACGGTCTTGCACTTCTGAAATATCCACCAAATAGCACGGAGATACAAATTTATTGCCATAATGTGCCAACCGAGTACCGCCTTGCGAAAAGAAAACTTCGTCTTTTACAATTTTTTGGCGAAAAAAGCCGCTAAAAGCCGAGCCTAAAAATTCAGATAATTTATTGTGCCTGCGCGATGCCCAGGACATATTTAGAATTTGTATAGTGTTCACGCTCCTATTTATGTAAATTCATACAAATCTAGCCAAAAAAAGTGTGCAAAATCACACTTTTTACAACCCCACCACACCCTCAAAACCGAATACAAAACAAGAAAACATAAAGTTACAAAAGGTCAAGCCCTCGGACTATTAGTACCAGTCAGCTAAATACGTTACCGCACTTACACCTCTGGCCTATCTACCTCGTCGTCTAC
>WRKK01000030.1 GCA_009782245.1 Defluviitaleaceae bacterium
GGCCTGCCTGTCGGCAGACAGGTCGCCCGTCCCCCCAAAAAAATCGCAATTTGTACAATCGCAAAAAACGGGCAAACAGGCGGGTGGCGTTGTTGTGGGCGGTTGGGGTGTACGGCATTGTCGTAGGGGCGAACGTCCCCGTTCGCCCGTCCCCCAAAAAAATCGCAATTTGTACAATCACAAAAAACGGGCAGACAGGCGGGTGGCGTTGTTGTGGACGTTTGGGGTGTACGGCATTGTCGTAGGGGCGAACGTCCTCGGCCTGCCGTCGGCAGACAGGTCGCCCGTCCCCGTTCGCCCGTCCCCCCAAAAAATCGCAATTTGCACAATTACAAAAAACGGGCAAACGGGCAAATTGGGGAAAAAACGGAAAATATCGGAACAAGAAAACGGGCAAATTAGGGCAAACGCCCCCCCAATAAAAAAACCAAAACCCCAAAAAATTATTTTAACAATTAAAAATTTACCGCTTGACACTTCGCAAACATTATGATAATATACTTTAGTATTTGATACTAGTTACTATTAAGGAGGTTTTACAAAAATGAAAAATTTATACGATCTTGTGATAATAGGCGGCGGCACAGCTGGCCTTACGGCGGCAATTTATGCTGGCCGTGCTAAACTTAGAACTTTGGTAATAGAACGAATGGACATAGGCGGACAAATACGCATTACTTCGGAAGTTGTAAATTATCCTGGTATTTTGGTAACTAGCGGGCCAGCAATATCAGACGATATGAAAAAACAAGCAACAAATTTCGGCGTGGAATTTGTCTCCGATGAAGTAATTAGCGTGGATTTCTCGGGCGATATAAAAGAGGTGCATACCAACGTAAACGAAGTGTACAAATCGATTGGCGTAATTATTGCCACTGGCTCTAGGCCACGTAAACTGGGCTTTGAGGGCGAGGCGGAATTTGCTGGGCGTGGTATCTCCTATTGTGCAACCTGCGATGGCGAGTTTTTTACCGATAAAAACGTGTTTGTAATTGGCGCAGGGTTTGCCGCCGCAGAAGAGGCCGTTTTTTTAACCAGATTTGCAAAAAAAGTAACAATAATAGCCCGCGAGCCAGAGTTTACTTGCCCCAAAACTATCGCAGATAAAGCACTGGCAAATCCCAAAATAGATGTGCATTTTAACACCGAAATAGTTTACGCCCGTGGCACTTTTGTGCTAAAAGAGGCACGTTTTATCAACAATGTAACAAAAAAAACATGGGATTACCACGTGGAACAAGGCGACAATAATTTTGGTATTTTTGTGTTTGTAGGATACGAACCGCTAAGCGACGTGTTCAAAGGGCATATCGAACTTGATAAAATGGGATTTATTCCCACTAACGAAGATATGGAAACAAACGTGTCAGGCATTTATGCGGCAGGCGATATTCGTCCAAAACGGCTTAAACAGCTAGTAACAGCCGCCGCCGACGGCGCTATTGCATCAACATCAATAGAAAAATATATAGACGGCAAAAAAGGCGAACTTAATGTAAAAATAGAAAAGCCCGAAACTACAACGTTCTTTGACGAGCAATCCATCGCACAAATTAAATATGTTATGGAACGCACTTCGCACAACATCGCTATTCACGCCATTGTTAAAGAGGACGACCTGCTTTCTACCAACATTAAAAACTTTTTGGCAGAGTTTGCCGAAATTACCGATAAAATAACCGTAAAAATTGAAAAACAAGGCGAAAACACAGAACTAGAATCGCAAATTACACTTTTGCCCGCCATTGCAATAATGGATAAAAACGGCAAATACACAGGTGCAAGTTTTCAAGCCGTCCCAGGCGGCCACGAACTGGAATCGTTTATACTAGCAATATACAACGCCGCTGGTCCAGGGCAAACAATAGAAGACAGCTTGCGCGCCAGAATACTCAACCTGCCAAAAGTCAACCTAAAAATAGGGCTTTCGCTATCCTGCACAATGTGCCCAGATGTAGTGCAAGCCAGCCAGCGAATAAGCATACTAAACGAAAATGTAACCGCCGAGGCAGTCAACCTGCAATATTTCCCAGATTTACGGGATAAATTTAATATAATGAGTGTGCCAGCCTTAATTGTCAACGATAAAGAAGTTCTGTTTGGCAAAAAAAGTTTGGAAGAGGTTGTAACATATCTCGAGAATGTGAGTGATTAATATTCAGCGTAAAACAATCCAACGGCAAATAATATTTGACGTTTTGCGTAGCTTGGAACACCCTACCGTATCACAAATAAACGATGTTATCCAAAAGGAACACCCAGCTATCAGCAAATCCACAATATACCGCAACTTGCGCCAAATGGAAGATGAAAAATTAGTTTGCCGCATTTGGCTACCCAACGATACCGAACGCTATGATAACAACACAACGCCGCATTATCACTTAAAATGCACCAGTTGCGGCACTATTTACGATATAGAACCCGATACAATAGAACAAAAAACAAAAAACCCCACCAACACAGCAACAATTTCAACAATTTCAACAATAGTAGCAAAAGCAATAAAAAAACGCTACAACTTTGCAGTAACAAAAAAAGATTTGGTTTTTAGTGGAACGTGCGGCGAATGTTAGCAAATTTTAGTAAATTTTAGCAAATAAAATCATAAAAAAGTCCGCCCATTGCGTTTTGGGCGGCTTTTTTTGGCAACCAAACGGGCGATCGACCATATGCGTACATTTTTATTGAAACATTGGGGATTAGACGGACGGGCGACCGAGGACGGTCGCCCCTACGGGGTGGCTTTTGTAGGGGC
>WRKK01000031.1 GCA_009782245.1 Defluviitaleaceae bacterium
CGGTAATTTTAACCTTGGAACAGCCGAAACTGACGGAATACATAAGCGAATCCATTACATTTAAGCCGATAATAATCTGCCTAAAAGAAAGAGACGCAGACGAGGCGCTGCAAAACCTGCAAGCCCAGCTAAAAAAAGGCGAGCCGATAAACGAACTAGAACTAATATACTTGCCGCTATACAACAGCAAAAGCGGCCTGCCTGCCGACGGGCAGGAAAAACAAGGCTAGATTTAGCCATAAATGCAGTTAGCCTAACCGACGAGATTTCGCAAAAAAAGTTGCAGAACAAACTGCAAGGAATGTTGCTAATGCAAGTGGTGGAATATTTAACTAAAGAAGAGATGAAAAAATTATTGGAGGAATGTAATATGATTTTGGAGGGAAAACCTGCTCTGGAGGCTTTCGAGGAATTTTTTGGAGAAAAGTATAAGGCCGAGGGTATTGCGATAGGGTTAGCACAAGGTGCTACACCATCTATTATCGCAATGCTAAAAAAAGGTCTCGAAACGACACAAATAGCCTACTTACTCGAACAACCCATCGAATTGGTGCAAGAACTACAAGCCAAACTATCCGAAACACCGCAATAAAAACCAATATAACAACAAACCAACCGCCCACCTAAAGGCGAGCGGTTGGTTTTGTCGTGCTATTTTGCAGAGAGTGCGGGTTTATTGCTGGCGTACCCAGTCCGCTGGGCGGCCGATTACGTTGTCAACGTGGTCTACAGGCGACCAGTCGGTTATTTGGTTGCCGCTCAAAATTACCATTTCTAAATTGGAAAGCCCTGCAAGTGGACTTATATCGGTTATTTGATTTTGCATTAAATTTATGGCTATCAAATTTGTCAACCCTGCAAGTGAAGATATGTCGGCTATGTTGTTGAAAGGTAACGCTAATGTATTTCATAGTTTATCTTCTTTGCGAACTAAAACTTTCCCTAACACCAGCATTATTTCGTTCCCAAACACCTCTGCTATTTTGTCTAAATCCTATGCTTTCCATTTGCCGCCTAAAATTGTTTCCTCTTGGTTCGCCAACAAAAGGCTCTTCAAGCATTGTAAGTTCCATAGTTTCAAATCCGTTCAAAAATGGGCAGTTCGTTCTAGCCCTAGCCCCGCTGATTGGCGTTCTTGAAACTTCTTCACGCTCTCCATACCAATCTATATAGGTAACTCTGTAGCCGTCAACAAAAAATAGATATAGCCAGTCAGTAGTTTCAACGGTATCTCTGCCAAAGGCAAGGTTGCGTTGTTGGAAATTATATCTACCAAATTGGATATTGCCAGAGTAAAAATTTCCTGTTCGTTCGTCAAAATGCCGACCTATTCCCACATAATAATATGGCTCTACAGCTAAATCGGCATTTGCTCTGCGGCGAGCGGCATCTTCACGAGCGTTTCCATTTTCAAGAGAATTGCTAAACAGCCACATCCAATCTGGTGTAGCTAAACCGTTTTCGGTGCGATCGTATAAATTTAAACTAAGCGAAGTGCTACTAGATGGCATAATTCCAACATCTGCGTGAACACCTGGGCGATACAAACTGCCGTAAAACGCACGTGCCAAAGCATTACTGCCTGTTGCAGCACGCTCGGTATGTGTAAATAGAGAAAGATATGGGCGATTTGCCATATCAAAGGCAAAATGTCTGTTTCCTGCTGAAATATACGGGCAAAACTGAACAGGATATAAACCCTCTTCAGCCATTTGCCTTGCTACATCTTCCCCCATAATTCGTTCTATATCACGCAACATTTCGTCCGTCATGCGAACCCAGCCGTATCTTGGTATGTATTGCACAGGCAAAACCCTTGAAGTGCCGCCATTTGTTGAGTTTGTAGTAATGTCAACAGTTCTTGTGTACATATCAAAAATAATGTCAATGTTTAGCAATTCTGCCAATAAATGTTGGCGTATTTGCGTAACAGGTGCAGAAAACGAAGTTTCCTCCACAACAATAGCGGGGTTTCCTGCTGACAAAACAAATTGCCCTTCCGAATTTGGAATAAACTGCACATAATTTGCGGGCAAATTTAGTGCAACCAAAAGTTGCTCTAAATTAAGCGATAATTGCGATGTATTTGCCGAAAAACCAATATTTGTGGGTATTCCGTTTACACGAACGGTTAAATCTCTGCCAGTCCATTGTTCGTTAACAGCTTGTGCTTGCATTGATAGGGTGTTTGTTACCGAAAACACCATTATTGCGGATAATACCACCGCTAAAAAATTTTTTGTTTGCATGATTTATGCTCCTTTTTTTACCACAATGGCGTATTTTGTGGATTTTTGGATTTTTACGCCAATTTATCGCCGTTGCTTTGCAAACGACTAAAACCACTATAAATCAAGCAAAAAAATTTGTAAAGTAACACTTTTGTACAACTCGAAAATGTGGGCTAAAAATTTGCTTGCAAAGTTTCGCAAAATATCCTATACTATAAAAAAGGGGGATTAACTTTGAAAACTGTAAACGACCACACAATCGACAACCACCACCAATACGACAAGGTCTTCAAGGAAAGTTTAATGTTGTTTTTGGGCAAAACGCTTGCTTTTTTTGACCCAAGGCTGCAAGGCTGGATAACACAAGTATTATTTACCGAAGTAACCGAAATTAAAGCAAAAAAGGCATTTGCCGACCTAGCTTTTCTGCTGTCAACGGGCAAGGGCATACATTTTGAAATGGAATTTGATTTAAGTTTAGACGATTTGCTCCGATTTGCGGCGTACAATATCGAGTTGGCACGAATACACAAAACGCAATTTACAACGGTAATTTTAACCTTGGAACAGCCGAAACTGACGGAATACATAAGCGAATCCATTACATTTA
>WRKK01000032.1 GCA_009782245.1 Defluviitaleaceae bacterium
TACGGAAGACGTTGTTGTAGGGGCGACCGTCCTCGGTCGCCCGTTTTTACCCCCAACCGTTCGCCCGTTTTTACCCCCAACCGTCCACCCGTTTTCTTCTGCAACTAGTTTATTTTTAACTTGATTTCGCAAAAACAAAAAAGCAACCCCCGCATAATGCGAAGATTGCCCATTTCATTCGGTGCTTTTATAACTTTAGTTCTACTTTACTTTTACCACCACATACCTCTGCCACGGCCGCCCATCATGGGGCCGCCGCCTCGCCAGTTTGTGTTGCCTGTGTTCCAGTTGGTGTTGTCTGTTGTGTTGTCAAAAAATCTCCAACAGCCGCCTGGCCCTAGCCATGTGCCATCGGCATCCCAGCATAATCCGCGACCCCAGCCATTGTTAAGTCGCCATTGCTGCATTTCTTCCCAGGTGTCAAACTGGGGTATTTCTATGCCGCCCCAACGGTTTTCAAGCATCCATTGTTGCATTTCTGCCCAGGTGTTAAATTGGGGGGCTTGTACTGGTAACTGAACGCCGCCAGCGGCTTCAAGCTCTAACAGGCGTGCTTCACGTTCGGCTAACCGTGCTTCTAAATCTTCGAGCACACGTATACGTGCCTCAATGTCGGTTAAATCAACCTCTTGTGCAACTACTGCAAACGGCAATGCCGCCATAATCGCAATAGCCACTACTGTTAATACTAGCTTTCTTTTCATAAGAATCAGCTCCTTAAAAATTATTATAATACTATTATAATACACCCTTTTTGCTAATTGTGTCAAAATTATGTTTTTTTGTGAAATTGTTCCATAAATTTGACAAAATTTTTTTTATGACGTATAATTCCTAAAGGTGGTGTAATTAATATGAAGATACTTATAACAGCAGGCGGCACACGGGAAAGCATTGACGCTGTGCGGGGTGTAACAAATTATTCAACTGGCAAGCTGGCTTGTGCAATAGCAAAAAAATTTTTAGCGGCGAACGCAAAAGTTACGTATTTTAGAGGTTATAACGCCGCTACTCCGCAAGCCACGGGCAACATTTCTATAGTAGATGTCCCAAATACAGCCCAGTTGCAAGAAAAATTATTGCAAAATTTGCACAGCACAAAATATGATTGCGTTATTCATGCAATGGCGGTAAGCGATTATGTGCCTTTTGCAACAGCCGTCGCCGATAACCTTACTAATATAGCAAATTTTGCTCCAATATCCTCTACAAAAAAAACTTCGTCCAATGCACCGTTTTTAATTGTGGCGTTAAAGCAACAGCCAAAAATTATTAATTACATCAAGCAAATACAGCCAAATACAACCCTTGTAGGCTTTAAGCTGTTGGCAAACGCCCAAGAACAAGATTTGCTGCAAGCCGCATACAACCAAATATCCGCCAGCCAGTCTGATTACGTTTTAGCAAACAATTTACAAGATATTTCCCACACAAAGCATAAGGCAATTTTGGTGGGGCGTAACGGTATAATCGCCAAAGCCAACACAAAAAACGAGATTGCAAAAATAATTTACAACCAAATAAACGAGGTATAAACTTGAAAAGTATAATATTAGGAATCACGGGCAGTATTGCCGCATACAAAGCCGCCGATATTGCTAATAACCTAGTAAACCGACAATACAACGTTAATGCGGTAATGACAAAAGCTGGCGCTAGTTTTATAACTCCGCTAACTTTACAAACTCTCACTAAAAATCGGGTTTTTGTGGACGTTTTGCAAGAAGACGACCCAGCCCAGATAGTTCATATTGACTTGCCGCAAAGTGTAGATATTTTGCTAATTGCACCCGCAACCGCTAATATAATAGCAAAAATTGCAACGGGCATAGCAGACGATATGTTGAGTTCGATGGTGTTAGCCACGCCTAACAGTACGCCAAAATTAATTGCACCAGCAATGAACACCAAAATGTACGAAAATGTCGCTACACAGGAAAATCTGCATACATTACAAAAACGAGGTTGGCAAATAATAGAGCCAAGAGTTGCACGTTTAGCTTGTAATCACGTGGGCAAAGGTGCTTTGGCAAAAGTTGATACTATAGTAAACACAATAGAGGCGTTAAACATATGATTTTAGCTGTAAATATTGGCAATACAAATATTCGGGCTGCCGTGGGCGATTCTGGAATAATAGCCCAAACGGTTTTTTATGCCAGCGAAGACCCAATAGCCCAAATAGAAAAAGGCTTGTCTAGCGATATATGGGGCAAAATAACAGGTGTAATAATAGCAACGGTAGTTCCCGCTCAAACACCAGCAATAACCACGTTGCTAAAAAGCAAGCTAAACGTACCAATAAAACGGGTTGACATAACAAATTGCGGCGACCTTGATATTTCCCGTTACACAGGACTTTTGGGCGAAGATAGAGTTGTCTGTTGCAGTCGTGCTTTGGCTATTGTTAGGCAAAAAAACATAGCCGCTCCTTTTGTTGTAATAGATTTTGGCACAGCTACCACAATTAACGTTGTAACCGCAAACGGCATTTTTTTAGGCGGTGCTATTTTGGCGGGTTTACAAACCAGCATAAACGCACTAGCACAAAACACAGCCCAACTGCCACAAATTAACTTTAACACCACAGAAAAAATACCGCTAATTGGCACAAATACAGCCGATAATTTACGGGCTGGCTCGGCGATAGGGCTTGCCTGTGCAACAGAGGGCTTTCTAGCCAGAATAAAAACCGAACTGCAAACAAAAAACCTCACCGTAATCGTTACAGGCGGCCACAGCCCAATAATTCTGCCATATTGCAACTTTAACCACCTCTACGAACCAACTTTATTACTAGAGGGGCTTTTGCAGTTTTTTAATGATAAAAGATAAAACCGTGGGCGC
>WRKK01000033.1 GCA_009782245.1 Defluviitaleaceae bacterium
CGAAACTGTAGCCGAACCCGAACCAACTCCGCCAACTACCAGAAATACTGGTCGCCGCCTTACGCAAGAGGATTTTTTATACGATATTGATTTTCTTATGCAAACTTTAGAAGAAAATTTCCCTTTTGCTGGCGTGGCGGAAAGAATGACGGGTAGCTACAGACCGTTTGACACTTTAAGGGATAATCTGCTACTTCAATCATACCGCTTAAACCGACTTACTTTTGAAAGCCGTATAAATAATGGCTTTCGTAATCTGTTTGATGGCTTGGCACATTTAGCCATCAACCCTGACTATGCTACTACCCTGCAAAGTCTCAATCTTATTAGCCACGCTAGAGTACCACATAGCTCCAGAGTATCATTTAACATACCGATACAATTTTCGCCAAGAATTATTGAAGAAAATAAGATTGCTCTAATACCTGTGCCGCCACAATTTTTTAACCAAGGAATCCCTGACCCTTTTATAATGCGAGAAGTGCAAGACTTTATTGCAAAAATTCAAGGCTACGAACACGTTATTTTAGATATGAGACATCTCGGAGGTGGATTTTTAGACTCTTCTGTAACAACATTTATAAGCCCAAACATATCCGAGCCGCTAATTTTTCAAGAATTTGCGTTTATTGCAAATGGCGAAATAGCACGAAATACATACGAAACACGTTTAAGGGCTACTAGGTTACAAAGGCGCAATACTGGCTTTCTGTTTCGTAGTGTATTTGATAGCCCGCTTGTGCCAGCCGCCGAATTTGCAGAACAGCATAATCTAGTAAACATGAACCAAGACGATTTGCAAAGTCTTGCCTACGGTTTTATACTAGAAACTACTATAGCAAACGCACCAACTGGAAATTTAAGGCGATCTCTGTTGGCGGATAACATTTGGCTTTTGATAGGCCCAAACAATGGCTCGGCGGGTGCTATATTTGCAAATATAGCAAAAGAGGCAGGGTTTACTTTGGTTGGCGAACAAACTAGACATTGGAACAGCGATGGACGTGCCTCGTTTGCGCTACCTCGAACAGGCCACGTGATATTTATGGATACATTCTACATAACCGACAACACAGGCCGCAACATAGAAGAATTTCCCCCAGAACCGCATTACTTCAACCGCCCAGGCATGGACGCATTGCAAACTACACTCGCCATTATTGCAGAAAGGGCAGAACAGCAGGAATAAATGTAGGCAAATGTTACAGTTTTGTTACAACCTGCAAAAAACGCTTGACAAGTGAAAATACCGTGCTATGCTAGAATTGTAACAATAATAGGTTGGTAAGAAATAATGCCAATCGCTTTATCAAGAAAGGAGTCTCAACCATGAAAAAAACAGCCTTAATATTTATGTTAGCCCTTATTTTCGTTGCCTGCAACACTAGCAACGAGCCAAATTTAGAAACACCAACAGAATCCACCGAATTAAACATAGAAATTGCCGCCGAAACCATAGAACCAGTAGAACCAGTAGAACCAGTAGAACCAGAAGAACCCCCCGAAACCCCAACCCTTTCAAACATAGAAATTGCCACCGCAAACTGGCTTACTGAAGAGGATTTTTCATACGATATTGAAATTCTCATACAAAATATAGAAGAAAGCTTCCCATTTATCGGCGTGGCAGAGCGGCTTTCGGGTAACACTAACGTGCTAGACGATTTAAGAGATAGTGTATCACATCTTTTAGAATATCAAACTAGAGATACCTTTTTAGGGCGGGTGCATTTTGCTTTTTACAATATTTTTTCGGGTAGCATAGCCCATTTAGATATAAACCCAAGGTTTGTTTTTAGTATGTCAAATAGTGCTGTGGCAGAAAACACGCAAGCACCGTCAAATTCTCCACCTATAATCGAAGAGGGTAGAATCGCTTTAATACGTGTGCCGCAACAATTATTTGATACTCATATATTAGAAAGGGTTTCGCCGCGCATAATGAGAGAATTGCAAGAGTTTATTGCAGAAATTCAAGGCTACGAACACGTTATTTTAGATATAAGGCATATCGGCGGCGGCTGGATTGACAATTTTATAACCGTTTTTATAGCACCAAATATATCTGAACGGCTGTCTTTTCAAGAATTTGCATTTATTACAGATGGCGAATTAGCCCAAAATGTCTACAAAGAGGCTTTAGATGCAAGTTCCAGAGTTAGCCGTGTTTTTGGGCGTGCCATAGTTTTGCGTAGACTTGTAAATCAACCTGCTGTGCCAGCAGCAGAATTTGCAGAACAAAACAACCTTACAAATATGAACGAAGACGATTTGGCAAATCTTGCATATGGCTTTATGCTTGAAACGATAATAATACCCTCTTCTGGCGGTGCTTTTAGAACGCCATTGCAAGCGGATAATATTTGGCTTTTAATGGGTCAAAATAATCTTTCTGGTTCGGAATGGGTTGCTAGGCTAGGGGAAAAGGCTGGTTTTACACTTGTTGGCGAACAAGCCAGCGGCCGCCGCATTGGCGGAGCAGGTAGGGCAGTTTTTCAATTACCTAACACTCGCCACTTTATTTCAATGGACACATTTTACATAACTGATAATACAGGCCGTGCAATGGAAGAATTTCCAATGGAGCCGCATTATTTCAACCGCCCAGGCATGGACGCACTACAAACCACGCTCGCCATTATCGCCGAACGGGCGGAGCAACAGGAATAAACCGCCAAACACATTAAATCAAAATTATACTCGAACAACTTAGGAAAAAACGGGCGGATAATATCCGCCCCTACCTGACCGCCGTCAGGCGGGCGGTTGGCGTTTTTGTAGGGGCGGATATTATCCCATAAGCACCAACTTAAGAAAATTTTTCCCTACAAACAGAACGTTTTAGCAGATAAAACAAAACATCTTCACAATC
>WRKK01000034.1 GCA_009782245.1 Defluviitaleaceae bacterium
CCCCCCCCGAGTCCGCAGAATAGCTGTATTTACGCCATTTTCACGTGTTTTTATCGGGAGGTGGTAGCATGATTGATGTATATCTTTTTGGCAAAAATTCGCTTGCACAAATTTTGGCAACCTACATCACACACGACAAAACCCACATTTTACGGGGTTTTACCGCCAACAAACAATACTGCACCGAGGACGAGTTTTTGGGATTGCCGCTCGTCCCGTTCGAGGATTTGCCCACGGCGGCGGATTCCTTTGCAATAATCAACTGCATGGGCTATTCCGACCGATTGGCGAACCGTGTGGCGATTTTTGCCCAAATATCGGCAAAAAAACTACATTTGCTTTCGTATATCCACCCAACCGCCGTAACAATCGGCGTTACGTTGGGCGACGGCAATATCATCTTGCCAAACGCCGTAATAGAGCCGTTTTCCGTGATTGGAATGGGAAATGTGCTGTACGGCGGCGTGTATATTTGCCACGATGCCGCAATTGGCGACAACAACTGGTTTTCGGCGGGTTGTGTGCTGGCGGGTTATGCAAATGTGGGCGACCGCAACTTTTTTGGGATAAACTCCTGCGTAAAGGAGCAGACGAAAATCGGCGAAAGTGCCATTATTGGGGCGGGTGCGGTGGTTATCCGAGATGTAGCGGACGGCGAAACGGTGGTTGGCAATCCCGCAAAGCCGCTTGTTCCGCCAAACGCAACGGCAAGCGAGGTGGCATTATGAAAAAACTCGCTATCATACAATCAAACTATTTGCCGTGGCGCGGCTATTTTGACATTATCCACGATGTCGACCTGTTTTTGTTTTACGATGAAGTGCAGTACACAAACCGTGAATTTCGCCACCGCAACGTTATTTACACCAATCAAGGCTTGCAATGGCTGACTTTGCCAGGCGGACGGCATACTCGGGATTTCAAAATTTCCGAAGTTCAGCTAAACAACGCAACAAATTGGCAACAGGAGCATTTTAACAAAATCACAAACGCCTACCGCAAAGCACCGTTTTTTGCCAAATATAAGCCATTTTTCGAGCATATATACATGGAGCGGCGTTGGCAATATTTATCGGAGCTAAACCAATTTTTGACCAAGCATATAGCAACGGAATTTTTGGGCATAAAAACGGCATTTGCGAACAGCACAGATTATCCGTCCCATGGGCAGAAAGGCGAAAAATTGCTATCGCTGATAAAATCGGCGGGGTACGCACATTATTTATCAGGGCCCGCCGCAAAGGATTATTTGGACGAGGCGGAATTTGCCGCTAACGGCGTTTCGGTTTACTGGAAAGATTACAGCGGCTATCCAGAATATCCGCAAGTAAAGCCGCCGTTCGAGCCGCAGGTTTCGATAATCGATTTGCTAGTGCATACTGGGGACGATGCTCCGCAATATATCTGGGGTTGGCGGGATAAAAATACAGAAAATAGAGGGTGATAACTATAATCAGCATAATAATCCCGTGCTACGGCTCGCAACACACGATTGCGGCTGTGGTAGCGGATTTAACGAAAACGCTAGGCACGGCGGAATACGAAATTATTTTAGTAAACGATTCCTCGCCAGACGGCGTATTTGCGGTTATAAAAGATTTATGCGGCGACAGCCGCAATATCAAAGGCTTGGATTTATCCAAAAATTTTGGTCAGCACAACGCAATTATGGCTGGGCTTAGCTGTGCGACAGGCGACATCTGCGTTTTCATGGACGACGACGGGCAAACGCCCGCAACCGAAATTTGGCAACTAATAAACGCCTTGGACAACGAAACCGATATTGTCATTGCGGAATACGCCAACAAAAAGCATTCTCACTGGCGAAACTGGGGATCTAAAATAAACGATAGAATGGCGGAAATTCTGATTAACAAGCCACGCAACCTAAAAATGTCGTCCTATTTTGCAATAAAAAAGTTTGTGGCGGACGAGTTGCGGAACTATCAGGGCAGTTTCCCGTATTTGGCGGGCTTGCTGCTGCGGTCGGGCAATCGCATAAAAAATGTGCCCATCCCGCACAAGCCGCGGGAAATTGGGCAATCGGGCTATACGTTCAAAAAGCTGATTGGGCTGTGGCTAAACGGGTTTACGGCGTTTTCCGTCAAGCCGTTGCGAATAGCCACTTTTATGGGATTTTTAACGGCAATGGGCGGTTTTACCTATGGGATTTATGTAATTTTGCGGCGGCTAATATTTGAACCGCTTTCGCCCATGGGCTGGAGCAGCACAATGGCAGCGTTGCTGTTTATCGGCGGTATGATTATGCTGATGCTTGGGCTTATTGGCGAATATGTCGGTAGGATTTATATAAATATCAATAATTCGCCGCAGTTTGTGATACGGGAAAAATTAGGGTTTGACAGACCCGAGGAAAAGAGGAATGAAGATGAAGATTAGCAAAAAATCCACGATAGACGATGTAAATCTAGGTGTTGTGGCGTTTTACGGATTTTATATTGTGCTGAGCATGATGATGGCAATACACGTACGCAACGGCTGGTCTGATTTTAATGCACACAACCGCTGGGCAGAAAATATTTTGGTAACAGGCTTTGATTTTAGCAACCTGTACCACAATTTTACCGCATTTGTGATGCTGCTGTTGGGTGCAGAGGTGCATATTGCGGCGGGGATAGTTGTTTTTGTTATGCAGATGTTTTTGTTGGCGATGGTGCATTACTTTGTCCACAGAGAATTGCATGGGATTGTTTCGGATAAATGGATATTGGTTACAATAGCGGTAACAACCGTGGCGGGCAGTATGCCCAATATTTGGGTGGCTGGACACATATTGTACTTTTACGCTTTTGGCTTGAATATTTGGCATAATCCCACAACGTACACGGTTATGCCGTTTGTGGTAATAACGTTTTTCCTGTTTTGCTACTGCATAAAAGCGGCAGATGTGCCTAAAACAGAGCGTGTTGCATCACCCCCGGGGGGGGGGGG
>WRKK01000035.1 GCA_009782245.1 Defluviitaleaceae bacterium
ACGGTGCAGTTGTTTTTGTGCGAGATTTTTTCGCCGTCCGTTTCTAAATTTTTCATGGGACAAATGTTTACGCACAGTCCGCAAGCGTTGCAATCTGCGTCAATTTGAACGCCGTTTTTGGCTTTGTATTCCATAGTTCCATCGGCGACGTGGGCGTTTTTGCTGTCGCCTTGCCAGGATTTGCCTTGTATTTTGCCCAAAATTCGTGAAACGCTTGAAAATCCACGTTTTTTTATGACGGAATTTCGGATATTTTCGCAAGTTGCCGTCAATTTTCGCTCCATTTTTGCCAATTTTGCTTGGGAATTTTTTTGTCGGCGGAAAAGCGGAAAATTACAGATATTGTTCGGCATTAAAAAATGCTCGGCATAGATAACATTCACGCCTTGCGGAAACAAGTCGCACAGCACTCTTGCACCGTCCCCAGAAAATATCATTTGCGTTACGAGAATTATAAGGCGTTTTTCCTGTAAATTCGCCATATTCGCCGCCACAAACTCACGCATAATCAGCGGCACTCGAGAGCCGTATATTGGGTAGCAAATTGCGATTTCCTCATGCTTGGCGATTTCCACTGGAAAATCGGCGGTTTCTTCGATTGAAAAGCAGGTTGCCGCCATTCGCTCGCTGAATTTCTTTGCTAGGTATTCCGTGTTACCAGTTCCTGAAAAATATAGTGTCAACATTTTTGGTCAGTCCTTTCAAAAGTTATGATTTTATTTTAGCATGGGGGGTTGGGGTTGTCAAGGGGGTTTGGTAAAAAATTTTTTGTTTTGCTTTACAGATTGAAATTTTTGTGGTATTATAGAAATGTAATGAAGTCGTGGTACTTAGAAAGGGCGAAAAATCATGGTTTTTAGATGTTACAGTGATATAAACGAAAAAATATGTTGGACACTCCACCCATTAAAATCTCCTGTTGAAGATTTCACAAGGGAAAATTTGGGCAAAACGCCGTGGTTGGCGATTTTTGCGACCGATTACGAAAAATTGTTGCTGGATTACGTTGAAGAAATATACCCGTTGCGTCCACCATATCCACCAAACTCCGCCAATGAGCAAATTCAGATGTGTTTTGACGAAACTGGTGAAAATTGGATTGGAAAAGGGGATTGGGGCAAAATAATTGCTAAAATTCGTGAAAAATTGCGGAGAAACAACAACCGACCGTCCAAATTGGAAAGGGAATTTTATAACAATTTCTTGGAATGGGTTGAAAGGGAGCTTGAATGGGCGGATATTATTGTGGTGGATTCAAATTTGTAATTTTTTCGCAAAAGGCTTGACAAACAAAAATGAGCGTGGTATTATAAATAATGTAATTTGACTAAAAATTTGCTTGCACTTAGGGCAACGCAAAAACGGAGGAATTTACATGATAAAAGACGGAAAAAGCGGTGCAACAACCCAAACTGGGCTAACCTTTGAAAATAAGGTTGATTTGTTGACCCTGCTAACAAAAATACAGGGCTACACAGTCCAAAAATCCAGTAAACAAGCAGGTTCGGAGGTTCACTTCAACGGCGAACTGGTCGCTCGTGCCTTCAAAAAACACGATTTTTACCGATTTTTGGCGGAAAATGACGTTGATTGGGCGAAAATCCTTTCAAAACGCCTATTGCCAGACGATGCTCTGCTTGTCATTGTCCGTGAAACGCTGTTTATAATCGAGGTAAAATATCAACAAACGGCTGGCTCGGTGGACGAAAAGCTGCAAACGTGCGATTTTAAGCGAAAACAATACGTAAAATTGGTGCAACCGCTCGGCTTAAAAGTGGAATACGTATACGTGCTGAATGATTGGTTCAAAAAGTCCGAATATAGGGACGTTTTGGACTACATAAACTCGGTTTGCTGCCATTACAAATTTAACGAATTGCCACTCGCTTGGCTGGGGTTGCCGATATGAGCGGGCATTTTTCACAACAACAGCTGTTTTACGCCGATAACTCTTGCGACATACAGGAATTTTTGAAACCGCTCGCAAGTTATCCGCCTTATTTTCAAGCCCAAAAATCCGCCATTTACAACGAAAACTGCCTTGAAATCTTGGGAAATATTTCGGATAATTCCGTGGACATGATTTTTGCGGATCCGCCTTATATGCTCTCAAACGATGGATTTTCCTGTAAAAACGGCAAAAGAGTCAGCGTAAACAAAGGCAACTGGGACAAAAGCAAGGGTTTTGACGATGATATGATTTTTCACAATGCCTGGATTTCCGAGTGCCACCGTGTGCTGAAACCGTCTGGCACAATTTGGATTTCTGGCACGTATCACAGCATTTATCAATGTGGATATTTATTACAAAAGAATAAATTTCATATTTTGAACGATATTGCATGGTTCAAGCCGAACGCCGCACCAAATTTGAGTTGCCGCTTTTTTACCGCCTCGCACGAGACGATAATTTGGGCACGAAAGGACAAAAAAGCCAAGCATACATTTAATTATGAGGAAATGAAAAATGGCTCTTTCCCTGACGACAAGCTAAAAGTGCCTGACAAACAAATGCGGTCGGTTTGGTCGATAACCGCACCGAAAAACTCGGAAAAAAAACACGGCAAGCACCCCACGCAAAAGCCGCTGGATTTGCTGAAACGCATTGTGTTAGCGTCCACCAACGAGAATGACATTGTAATTGACCCATTTTGTGGCAGCGGCACGACTGGCGTTGCTTGCAAAATTTTGGGAAATCGGCTTTTTATTGGAATGGAGATTGACGAAAATTATTGCGAAGTTGCGAAAAAAAGATTGATTTAATGGGCGTGGCGGAAATTTGACAAAACAAAAAAGGGCGAATATCAAATCGCCCTTTCTGTCAAATCTCGGAAATTCCAATTATTCAATCGTCCGTCCGTTGTTATAAAAATCTTAGAAGTTGTATCCAACAAAAAAATATGATATAATAAAAACATGAAAAAAATAGAATTTGAAGCAACCAACTACCCAAGCGATTTAACGGACGAG
>WRKK01000036.1 GCA_009782245.1 Defluviitaleaceae bacterium
CCGCAAGGAGCGCGCCCCTTGACCCGCTAAATTTTTACGCTAAGTTGTCGCCTGTTTTTTCTTTATTATATCAGTTTTTTCAAGTTGAATGAGTATAGTATACTACAATTCAGGAAACGCTTGCGGAATGCACATTCAAAAATCCCCAAAAAATTCACAGCAAAAAGCCCCCCAATTTTAACCATTATTTTGGCTGTTTTTGTGCTTTTATTATGGGATATTCCCTGTTGCGGTCGTGGGCGGTAATTTCGGCTGTTATTGGGATATTTAATTTTGCCAAAAACAATTTTACCGCCGCTAAATCTCGTTGCGGTTGCAAAATTAGCGAGTTTTTCAGCAATAGCGGCTGAATTTGCAGCTGCTCCAAAATTTGGATAATGTTAATGCCGCCCAATCCCGCAATAACAATGCAATCCGCCTCGTTGGGCTGTAGCGGTTGCAAGCCAAAACCTAGTCGCACGTCAATTTTATCGGATAAATCGTATTGTTGGATATTTTGGGCGGCAATTTTCAGCGGCCCAGAGCTAACATCGCAAGCAATAGCCCGTTTTACAATGTTAGCCCTGCAAGCGTTAATCGGCAAAAAAGCGTGATCTGTGCCAATATCCGCCAAAATATCGCCGTCAACCAGCGAAAAAATTGCTTTTAACCGTTGTGAAAATCGCATTAGTCCAAATAATCCTTTAATTTTTTGCTCCTGCTGGGGTGTCGTAGCTTGCGTAGGGCTTTTGCTTCGATTTGGCGGATACGTTCGCGCGTTACTTCAAATTCTCTGCCCACTTCTTCGAGCGTTCTGGCTCTGCCGTCGTCCAAGCCGAACCGTAGCCGCAAAACTTTTTCTTCACGATCGGTTAGCGTGTGCAAAACTTCCATAAGTTGTTCTTTTAGCAGAATAAAGGCGGCGGCATCGGCGGGCGCGGGAATATCGTCATCTGGGATAAAATCGCCCAAGTGGCTGTCTTCTTCTTCGCCAACGGGCGTTTCCAGCGAGATTGGTTCTTGTCCTATTTTCAAAATTTCACGTACTTTTTCGGGGGACATTTGCATTTCAACCGCCAATTCTTCGGGGTTCGGGTCGCGCCCTAATTCCTGCAACAGTTGCCGAGAGACCCGTATTAACTTGTTGATTGTTTCCACCATATGTACAGGAATACGGATAGTACGGGCTTGATCGGCGATTGCACGAGTGATAGCTTGGCGTATCCACCAAGTTGCATAGGTGCTAAACTTGTAGCCTTTTCGGTAGTCAAATTTTTCAACGGCTTTTATTAGCCCCAAGTTGCCCTCTTGAATGAGATCCAAAAACAGCATTCCGCGCCCAACGTAACGCTTGGCAATGCTGACGACTAGCCGCAAATTTGCTTCGGTTAAGCGACCTTTTGCGTAGCGGTCGCCTTGTTCCATGCGTTGGGCTAGTTCTATTTCTTCTTCGGCGGTCAAAAGCGGCACTTTGCCTATTTCTTTGAGGTACATTCGCACGTGGTCGTCGATGTTTATGGCACTATCGATTACAATCGGGATTACTGCATCTTTATCGGAATCATCTTCGGTATCGCTGTCGGTGGGGTTCATTACCTCTACGCCCTGTGTTTCCAGGTGTTCGTATACTTTGTCTAATTGGTCGGGGTCTAAGTCAATATCGCCCAAAAAGTTAATAACATCTTTATAATCTAACAAATTCTTTTTCGTTTTGCCCAAAGTTACTAGATCGGTCAGGCGATTCAGCAACATATCATCGATTAATTTCAAAAAAATCACTCCCATAAATTTTCAAGATTTTTTTTGTAGCACAAAAATTTTCACAACTAAAATAAGACGTATTGGTATTTTTCGCATTTTGCACTTATTAAGGGCATTGTAGGCAATATTGTCAAATTTAAGCACTATAAAACCTCCCAAAAATATATTTTAGCATGGTTGGTAAATAATTGCAATATAAATTTTGGGGGAAATGTGATTTTAGGCAAACAAAATTACTCAATCTTTCGCCAAACACTCCCGCAACGCCGCACAAGCCTTGTAATTCATTTCAAAATATTCTTCTTGGGAAAATTCCTCGGCAAAAAAGGCAAAATAAGCATCGTCAATTCGGCACAGCAACGGTCGTTCGGGGTAAATTTTGCAAAGTTTGGTTTCGGCATCATAATTTATGCAGATGCCGTTGCCGTTGTCCAAGTTGCGGTATATCTCGTTGCCGCCTATACTTTGGCAACAACTGCCGCATTGCTTGCAATTAAACATTTTAGTTTGCTACAACGAGAGCGTCGTAGTCAAAATTGTTGCAAATATAGCAGAAGTTGTCTGCTGTGGTTAAATTGGTCATAATTTTTCACTTTCTGTATGTTCAGATATTGTATAAATAGTGGCTATTTGCTAATTTTTTTGGAAATTTTGCGATTTTTTTGTGCAAGTTGCACAAGCGGCTGGCGGAGTGGTTGTGCAAGTTTTTGGTTGCGATTTTGCGGCTGTCTGCAAAATTTGCAAACAGCCGCATTGCTGTGGCGGGGGTTATGTGTTGTTTGCTAGGTAGTCTGTTGCTTCTTCAAACGTTAGGCCTTTTTTTATTAAATCTTTCATTATGGATAAAACTTCGGTTCTGCCCTCGGCTTTGCCCTCGGCTCTACCCTCGGCTCTACCTCTGTCATTACCTATCTCCAATAAAGCCTGTACAACAGGGTGATCATTCGTAATTGTCATATTATCCTCCAAAAATAGCATTGGTGGGCAGGTTTACGTATTGTTGGCTAGGTAGTCGAACATTTCTTCTGGCGTGAAACCTTTTTTTATTAGGTCTTTCATTACTGATAGAGTTTCATTTTTCTTCTTTTTTTCGCCTAGGATTATTCCCTCGGCTTTGCCCTCGGCTTTGCCCTCAACTCTACCTTTATCATTACCTATCTCCAACAAAGCCTGTACAACAGGGTGATCATTCGTAATTGTCATATTATCCTCCAAAATTTTCTTTATTTTGCTAGTATCTGC
>WRKK01000037.1 GCA_009782245.1 Defluviitaleaceae bacterium
CCGTCCAAAAGGTACTCCACCGCCATAGAAACTAGCGGAGTCGGCTCAAATTCTGGCTCGTCCCAATACAAATTGTCCGCCGCCAGTTCCTCAAAAGTGTACGTGCCTTGCGTGTAGAACATATTGAACATATGCCGCAACCGTGGAATTGGTACGCTTGTGGGGTTGCCCTGCGCGTCCGCCGTTATCCAGTTGCGGACGTACATATCGCCCAACAGGAAATAATAGGTTGTCAACCATTCCGTGCGTTGCATTGTGTCCATGTGTTGCAGGACAAATTCTTCCATGCGTTCAATGCTCATAAACATGGGGAACATGGTTAAATGCACCGCCTCGGCATCGCCTAGCGTAAAATATGTGCGTACGCCGTGGTCAATCATTGTATGCTCCACTTGGCGGCGGTTGATGGATTCCGAGTGGCTGTCCATGGTAAACGTTGCACCCGCATTTGTGCCAACCAGGCTGCGGTAGATTTCCAAGTTAAAATCGCTGCGCTGCAAATTTTGAATGAACATATTGCCCGTTTGCCCCGCCATTTCTAGCGTGTCAAAATACTCGCCAGTGCGAAGTTGCACACGAATGTTGTTATTCCGCCTATCCAGCAGAAGTTGGGCGTACTCGTTTTCGTACACCGTTTCAAACTGGAAGTTAAACGGCTCACGCTCGACAAGCCCGTCCAAAGCAACGCCCTCTGTTTGGGCGTAATAATCGGTTGCCTGTCCGTCCGGCAGGTGGACGGCGGGAGCGTCAGGTTCGGGTTCGTCTTCGTCCTCGTCCTCGTAAATGTCAACCAATTCTGCCAAATCTTCTATTGTATCTATTGTATCAGTAACATCAGTAACTTCCGTGCCGTTTTCGTCCTCGTCCAAATCGTCCGAGGTTGCCGCCAAATGGACAACGGACAAACTGAACAGCATAATAAGTGCCGTCATAAAAGCGAAAACTCGCTTTTTGTGTATGTTAAATTTTTGCAAATATTTTTTCATAAAACGACCTCCAATCATATAATCAAGCAATATCTCTGTGAACTCTGTGCCTCTGTGAGAAAATTAGCCCCTCACAGAGGCACAGAGTTCACAGAGAAGTGCGTATTAAATCAGCATCTGGCGGATAATTTCGTCAACTAGCGTAAAGCCAAAGCCGAACAGTTCGCCAACCAGCGAAACGGTCAACGCCAGAATGAAAACAATAATCATCATTGCAATCACGGTCATAATAACCATAACAACCGCCCGTGCGAACGTGTATTCGTGGATTATCAGCCAGCCCACGAACAAATAGCCGTAAAATATTACCGTCCCAAAAGTGAAGAAAAATCCCACAAAAGCCAGTTCGTTAAGGGTTACAATGTTGGAAAGCAGCACACCGATTAGTATCAAAAATATTCCAGGATAACGTGCGTATGCGTAAACCTGGATAATCTCCTTGAATGTGCCTTTGCCCTCGGTAATGCTGGTAATGCTCCAGTTTGCGGCACAAATTAGCAGCATTGGCGCAACAATGAACAACGCCAGCCAAAACGGCATTACAAAGGGATTTGGATTGTAAAACCCCGTTGCCATAAAGCTAAGACTGGTGGCTTGAAATATCGAGACCAAAACTTGCAGAAAAACTGCCGCAATAACAAATTTTGTCGAGCCACGTTTTAGGGTTTTCAGTTCGTCAAAAGCCTTAAACGGGTGCGACAGCACAAACAGCGGAAACGTGATAAAAGTTTCCTTGAAAACCGCCCAAAGTTCGGCGGTGTTTATGTTGGATTTTACCGTAGTCATGCGATGGACCCCCGTTTCTTAACTACCGCATATTTGCGGAAACGCTGCAACAGCCGCAAGCCCACTATTACCGCAATAAAAATCATTGTTGCTACTGCAACGGTATCAAAATAGCGGTCGACGGTATCTCGGCGGACGTGCTGAAACGCCATTGAATAATATTCAACCGCCTGTGCTTGCTGAAAATACGGAATAGCCTCCGCAAAGCGGCCTTGGCGGAAAAGTGCCTTGCCTACGCCCAAATGCGCCAACTGGTTAAATGGGTTGTAATCGATAACGCCTAGCCAGGCATCGGCAGCGTCCATGTAAAGGTTGTTGTATGTCAACCGAGCGGCGTTTAGCACAGCCGCGCCGTAACTTGTTAGGTCAAAAACTTCGATGGAGCGGTTGCCACGGTCTGCCAAAAGTAGGCGGTCGTGGGTCATTGTCATGCCCACCACGTTTTGCAGCCTACCCTCTGCCGCACCGTGTCCGCCGAAAGCGAACAGCAGATTGCCGTCTTGGTCGTATGCGAAAACCCTGTTGCGGTTGGAATCCCACACATAATACATACCCGAATCGAACACCCTTATTATAGAGGAGATTGACGGGCCTGTTGGTGCGTTAAAAACTCGGGAAGGAAATTCGATGTCGCCAACGGGAACATCGCCAGGGTTGCCGAACGGATTCCGCATGATGTTGTCGCCACGTGCGTTTAGCATTTTCGCGCCAGGTTCGTCCGCCAAAGTGGCGAAAACAAAGCCGTCTGGGTGAATATCCATGTTAGTGAAGTTGATAGGCAACCACAAACTGGCTTGTGCCAGCTGGGCTTGCGTGGCTAAATTCCGCCAAAACAGCTCCACGGCGGAAAACCGAACGTCCAAAACGCCGAAATAGCGGTTAAAACTGCCGTCTGGGTTCACTTCGATTATGCCCTCAAAAACGTTGTTTGCGATAATGTAGATTCTGCCGTGCGGGTCAACCGCCACTTTTAGCGGCTGCCAAGCGAAAGTGTCCGCCAGCGGAATCCCATAAGGGCGGCCAAGCACACGAACCGTGTTAAACTCGGAATCCAAATGCCAAATACGCCCAGCGGAGGTTTCCACAACGTAAATATCGCCGTTATCCGTGATAAACAGTCCGTTAAGTCCGCCGAACTCTTCCCAAGTGCCGTCCAAATAAGCACCAGTAATAATTTGTTCCGCCACCAAATCGTAGTTAGTTACAACTAACGAGG
>WRKK01000038.1 GCA_009782245.1 Defluviitaleaceae bacterium
CTGCACCGCGCCCCATTCCGTATACCGAACTGTCTATGTAGATTTCTCGTTTAAGCCGCATATCTATCAGCTTTTTCGCATTGGAAAACGCCAACTGTAAATTGTTGTGGCTGTGAAATCCCATTGTTATTGCCTTGTCCAAATTGTTGTCAATCAGCGTGGCTATCCGCATTATGTCGGTTTTGTCCATTACTCCCAGCGAGTCCACGAAGTAGAATGAGTGCGGTTGGGCTTGATTGACACGCTCGATTAAATCTAACAAAGTTTTGTCGGTGTATGCGTCTGTTCCCATGGGCTGCAAAAATACTTGGTAGCCCTTGTTTTTCACGGTTTGACAGGCTTGCAGGGCTTCGTCCGCCTGATGTGCGTGAAATACTATGCGAATCCCCCATAAATTGGCGGTTTCGTCAAGGGCGGCTGTGTCGTATTTTCCGCACTCTATCATTGCCACGTATTTTGTGGATTTTGTGTCCGCTGGCAAAATATTGGCAATCTGCTCAACCTCGCTAAACAGCGATAAATCGGAATTGTAGGAAATATTTTGCAAATATCCAACTTCCACAAAATCCACGGCGGAATCCGTTAAGCCAGCAATTATGCCTTTTATGTGGGCGTTTCCGAACTGCCAATCGTTTGCAAATCCACCGTCTCGTAGCGTGCAGTCTAGTATGTTTATTTTCATGGTTGTCCTTTCTTTATTATGTGATTGAAAATTGCGTTTGCTATTTCAAAATCTTGGGTATCATTTATATCGATTGCCTCAATGCTGCTTACTTCTAGCAAAAAAGGGCGGTTGCCTATACGGCGACCCTGCTTTGCTAAATTTTTGTTGAAAATGTAAAGCCCTGTTGTTTCGGTGTAAAACGGCTGTAAATCTTGTGTGCGAATAATATTGTAACCGTCATAATTTTGTGGTTTGTCGTCTATCCACAAAAAATCTTGGTGAAATTTTACTGCAAATGCAGAGTCAAAATTTCCTGTTGACACAGCGTTTAGCCCATTTTGTAGCGTTGATGTTGATATAAACGGTGCTGTTACGTGCATTTTGACGTAAATATCTGCATTGACATTTTCAGCAAAAGTTCGCATAAGGTCAGCAATGCTTGCTGTGGGCAAATCTAGCGATTCTGGGCGTTTTAGAAATTTCACGCCGTTTGGCAAAAAATCCACAATGCTTTCTTGGCTACAATAAACGTAAATTTCGTCAAATTGTTGAACTTGCAGGGCTGTTTTTAGCGTGTAGTTAATTAGCGGTTCGCCGTTGTCGAAGGGCTTTAGGTTTTTGCCTGGTAGCCGCTCATTATTTAGTTTTATTGGGATTAGTGCTACTGATTTCATGGTGGTTTCATTCCTTTCAAATTTAATTTGATTTTTTAGCCTGTTGGTGGTATAATTTTGGTAATCTCTAGCAAGGGGGCTATTTTATGCGAACAATCCAATCCATGGACGAACTAGACATTCCGCAGCGTTACCGAGATTATCTAGCGGAATATTTGGCGAATATCGCCGCCGCCAACCTGCCGTTTATTAGCAGGGTAATTTTGTTTGGCAGTTGTGCCAAGGGTACAACCCGCAAATCCAGTGATATTGATATTTTTGTTACTACCAACAGGGAAGTAAGCATTGACGAAGAAGATATACTTGCCTGGGATTGCTTGCCGCCGTTTACTCCGCAAGGATTACCGATGGATTTATTGGTGCAATCTGAAGAAAAATTCAACACTTTTATAGATAGCTTTGGCATGGTTCAAAAACAAGTAAACAAGGACGGAGTTGATTTAAGTGGATTTATACGAGAACGCTTGCCAAACCGAGCGAGCAGCCATTAACTTATTAAGCACAGGAGATTACCGCCATTCGGTATTTATCTCGTGCCTTGCAACGGAATTATACTTAAAATCCAAGTTGCAACTAGTTCCCCACGATGCGGAACTAGAAACCTCGCATGATGCAATAAGAATGTTAGCGGCTTTAACTAAACGGTTTCCCACAGGCAGGAAACTAAAAAGTATGATAAGGTTTTGCCGCAAATACTATAATGAAGCACGTTATCCTTATGCTGGCGATGTCTCCGCATACACCAAAGATTTTGCCCAACAATTTTTGGAATTTACTGCCACCGTCCGTGAATACGTTGAAAACGATTGCTTGGCTACTATGGACGATTTAGCGGATAAGTATTCCAAGGATTGAATTTTCTAAATCAAACGCTAGTGCCGTTCATGCAAATTGCCACGAGCGGCACTTTGCCCTGTTTTCTTGCCTAAAACTGAAACCCAACGCTAATGCCGTCCCCAATAGGAAAATATTGCCTGTTTGTCTGGTTCGCAAATTCCGTTACCGCCTGTTTTACGCCTTTATAATTTTCGCTAAAATATTCATGTATAAGGATAACACCGCCCTTTACCATACGAGGTGCGAAAAATTCAAGCCCTGCCAATGTTGGTTGATACAAGTCAAAATCCAAGTTGACGAAACAAAATTGCTCGTCCTCTAGCCCTGCGGTCGTTTCTGGGAAATATCCCTTTTTTATCACGCATTTTTCTGGATGCGGAACTTTTGCCAAAACTATATCCTCGCTACCGATTCCAAAATGCCCTGCGCCAAAATGGGAATAATCGTTGGCGGTTTCTATATCTGTATCACGTTTATCAAGCCCCTCGAATGTATCCAGTAAATACAGCGTTTTGTCGCTAAAAATACGGCTTATATGCTTGGCAAAATCTCCTTGAAAAACGCCGCCCTCTGCAACATTGCCGCTTAGGGCTTTTGCGTTAATCAACTCGCCCAAATTCTCCAAAAAGATTTGCCGTGCCTTTACAGGAAAATCAACGTAACTTGTGTTTATTTTGCTCTTTATTCCCATATCTGCAAGCTGTTGAGGAATGCTCTCTATTCCGTTTGTGGAGCCGACTATTATTGTGTCGTATTCTGCTTGTAGCAACTTTTCAGGGGGATATATTGGGAGATCCCCCCCCCCCCCCCCCCC
>WRKK01000039.1 GCA_009782245.1 Defluviitaleaceae bacterium
AAGGCATTTAGGCGAATATTTACACGATTTGAAAAATTGGATAGTATGTTTATTGGTTTCGTACAGCTTGCTTTTGTTTATATGTTCATTTGTTAGTGGGAACACAACCTAGGCTAATTTTGGAACATATAAACGATGTGCATAATCGGCTATTGCATGAAATTCGCAAACAGGCTGAAAATTGCAAATGCAATATTGTTCAAGAAAACGGCAAAAATGTGCCTACAAAAAACGGATTATCCAACGATTATAGTAAATCAACTTAACAAAAAATGCGGACGGGGACGCATATTGTAGGGGCGACCGTCCTCGGTCGCCCGTCCCCTCAAAATTAGCAAGAAAAAAGGGCAGTATTCTGCCCTTTTTGCATTTTACTCAACTACCATTCCACGAAACCACCAAATCCACATTCTCCGCCCGTTCAAAATACATTCGCAACCTAAACCGCCCCGACACAAATTTCGATATATCCATGCTCCCGACAGCCGCCGTGCCGCCGTTTACAGCCGTGGCGACCGCAATTTTCTGCTCAACGCCATTCTGCTCTAATTGCAGAATAACCTCGCCGTCTGCCGTGCCGCTGACCGATAAATTTCTCAATTCTTCAAGGGTTAATTGCGGCGAAAATTGCAAAAATCCGTCGCCCTCGCCCATTCTAATGTGCCATTCTCCGTTTTCGCTACTGGCGTTCAAATCCCGAAAAGCCCCGCTCCATACATTTCCGAAAAAATCTATCCGCAGCCCCCTCGCATCAACTAACGTGAAATTGCCTTGCCGCCCCGCCGCAGCCCCCAAATCGTTCAGCAGAATATTCTCATGTTCCGCAACATTAAGGGCGTTAAACGTGAAAATCATAGAAATAACAACCAAAACGGCAAGCGAAACCACCCAGGCTACAAAACTGCAAATTAGCGGGATTTTGAACGAACCTGGCGCGGGTTCTTCCTTTTTCGTGCGCCCAAGTGCCAAATAGACGACAAATCCCAGAAAATTAGGCACAAAAGCGGCTACAAACGCCCACATAAACGGCGATTGCTCCGATTTTGCTTTCGCATCGTGATATGTCCACAACCCCGCAAATAGCATAACTATCAGCATTAGCAACAGATTTACCACAGTCATCGCAATCATTAATGACAAAGAATTTCCTATAATATCCATAATATCCTCCTGGCAGTTCAAATTGTCTGCATTTTTTCATTTTTTGCCTTGTCCATTTTGTCTAAATTGTCCAGCAAAAAGGCGGTTGCCAAGCCCGACACGGTAACAAATACGGTAGTAAAACCGTATAAAATTCCGAAAATTACCGTGGCAAAAATCCCCGAAAACGCCCATATTCCGTAGAGTACCGCCGCCGAACCGATTAGGGAAAAAATAATGATAACGTACGCCAAAATCCCTAAATCGTTTTGCGGGTTTTGCCTTGTTTGTGCGACCTGTGCGGCTTGCTCCATTTCTCGCTCAATTTCTCGCTCCATTTCTCGACTTTTTGCAAGCAAAGCGGCATGAATATTTTCCCTTAATTGCGGCGGAATATCGTAACGAGCGGAAAAAATTTTTCTCATATCTTCGTCCATTTTGTCAAATTCGTCAAATTCGTCAAATTTATTAAACCGACGGTCGGTATTTTTGTTACTCCCTGTATCCATTTATACCCTCTTTTTCTAGGAGATTTTTCAGAGTTTTTCGTGCCTTGTGCAAGCGGCTTTTTACCGTACCTGCGGGAATTTCTAGTGCGGCGGCGATTTCCTCTATTGAAAAATCGTTGTAATAGTGCAATATTAGCGGAATCCGCAATTTTTCGTTAAGACGGTTTACTACGGCGATTACGTTAGCTGTCAATTCCTTTTGCTCGAGTAATTGGGCTGGCGTTTGTGCGGTGTCGATTATGTTCGGCTCTAGCGGAAACTCGGGGGCAATATTGGCACGGCGACTGGCTTTGCGGACGATACTTTTCCATTTTCCAGCCGCCACCGCCAACAGGAACGATTTCGGATTTCTTGCGGCATCTATATCGTCCCGTTTTTCAAAGGCAAACAATACTGTTTCTTGGTACAAATCTTCCGCCGCTTGCTGGTTTTTGGCTAAATATCGGCAAAAGGTGTAAATATCTTTTTCGTAAAGCGTTAAAAAATTCTCAAATTCAGCAGCGTCCATTTCGCCCTCCCCTGCCCTCGTTGCTGGAATTAACCTGCCTTTGCGGGATTTTTTCCGCACAACTCGCACAAATGCCGTTTGCCGCTAAAAATCAAGGCTTTGGCAGTCGGCGGATTTTGCGAATTAACGAGAGCGGGCTTTTGCGGCGGTGTTGTGGGGTTTTTTAGCAAAAAGTCAACTGTTACGTCAAAAAACTCGCTAATCTGCGTTAATTTGACAATATCGGGCATATTTTCGTTTCGCTCCCATTTGGAAACGGATTGCCGAGATACAAACATTTGTTTCGCCAAATTATTTTGCGAAATTCCCGCTTGTTTGCGTAAATCTCGTATTTTTTCGCCTGTCGTCATAGCACAAGCCTCCTTTGGTTTATTTACGTCTTCAATACATATTCGCCGCAAGTCTGGAAAAGGTTCAAAAAATTTTTTTGCCTGCAAAACGCCGTGAAAATGCGGGTTTGAGAGTGCGGCAACGCCGCCTTGCTATGTTGATTTTGAAACCCTACCTAATCCGAAAAACTTTCCCCTTAGGAACAAACGGCAACCGAGCCGCCTGTGGCACTAAAAATGCGTGTTCACGCCCATACAAAATAACCTTGTCGCACTCCGCATCGGTAATCACCAAAATCGGAGCATCTTGCGGAAAATCCGCCGCATTTCTCAATAAATCTATGCCAGGCTGCAAAATTGTGCCGCCACGCCCTTTTACTTGCACTCCGCTTGCAATGTCCGCTGGTTTCATGTAGCCCGCATCGTAGGCGGCGGCATCGCAAAAAACCACCCTCGCCGCAGGAACGTCCCGCGCGGCGCTGTAACTCGCAATCGCACCCAACGCCACCGCCAGCAACGACCGCTCCATCG
>WRKK01000040.1 GCA_009782245.1 Defluviitaleaceae bacterium
GAGCAGAGCAGAGCAGAGCAGAGCAGAGCAGAGCAGAGCAGAGCAGAGCAGAGCAGAGCAGAGCAGAGCAGAGCAGAGCAGTAGCCTAAACTCCGCCGTTTTTTCGTACCTCAAAAAATCAAAAACATTATTAACGCAAGCCAACAGTCTGTTTTTCGTATTGCGAGAATAGATTTGGCTTGTATTTTTGTGCTACATTATTTTATTTTGAGAGGATTGATGTTTTATGGAAGATAGAACAGGAATAGGAAAGTTGCTTGTTTCGGGCGACGGAAAAGAAAATACAGCCACTATTATATCTTACGTAGCGTGGGGAATAGGTTTACCGATTGCATTTTTTGTAGTGGTCAACATTATGGGCGAAATGTACTTTTTCGGCAACATATTACCTCTAGCAGGGCGATTTTTGGTTATTTTTTTAGTTGCAGTAGGCTCAATAGTTCACATATTATCGAGCATCGGAATTTACAACTCTGCAATAAATGTTTACGAAAACGGAGTTTCTGGCAAAGGGCTGTCAAAATATTTCAATATGGGCGATGTAAGGACATTCACTTTTATGCTTACATACGAACAGGTTTCTGTGGACGTAAACGGCAAGTGGATAACAATTCATGGGCCAGGCACAAGTTACAAAGTTTGTATCAGCAACGCCGCCGAAATTCAACAGGCCATATATCAGCAACAACAGCGACTAAAAGACAAATCCAGCAATCCGCAATAGTAGCAAAAAATGCGGCGTTTTTGCGGTTTTGTTGCGGTAATTTTGGATTAGCGGATTTAATAATTGTGCGGGATTTTGGGTTTGCAAAGTCCCTTTTTTGGTTAAACCTCAGCGATTATGAAAATAAAAATCACAAACAAGCCGATTAAACCAAAATCTAATCGGCTTGTTTGCGGTTTTGGAAATGCTGTACCAAGTGTACGCAAGTGCACGCAAGCAGGGCAGTCTTCCACAGCCTTACTCTTATAAACTTACGAAACCGAAATCCCCAATTCCGCCAGTTGGGCAGCTTCCACCGCACTAGGTGCATGGGTTGTTGGACACGAGGCATCTTTTACTTTGGGGAACGCAATTACCTCTCGTATGGAATCTGCACCTGTTAAAAGCATTACAAGACGGTCAAAACCCCACGCTGTGCCGCCGTGCGGTGGTGTCCCGTATTTTAGTGCCTCCAAGAAAAAGCCGAACCCCTTTTCGGCGGATTCTTCCGAAAAATTTAGCGTTTTGAACATTAATTTTTGAACGTCCTGCTGATGTATGCGAATACTCCCGCCGACAATCTCGTAGCCGTTCAAAACCATATCGTAAGCCTTGGCACGGACATTTTGCAGATTTTCGCCTTTTTCTAACATTGGCAAATCTTCGTCCATTGGTGCGGTAAATGGGTGATGCCGTGCGTAAAAGCGGTTGTCCTCTTCCGACCATTCCAACAGCGGAAAATCTACCACCCACAGCAGGTTGAGGTCGTTGGCGTTTATTAGGTTGTTGCGTTTGGCAATCTCTAGCCGCAGCGCCCCCAAAGAATCTAATACAATGGCGTTTGTGTCGGCACATAAAAAAATTAAATCGCCAGCTTGCCCGTCAAAATGGGAAACTATTGCTTGCAGTTGCTGCTCGTCAAAAAACTTGGAAAGCGTTGTTTTTAACGTGCCGTCCTCTTGAATAACTATCCATGCAAGCCCTTTTGCTTTGTACTGTTTAACCAGTTCCACCAGCGAATCTATCTGCTTGCGCGGCATTTTGGCGGAATTTTTCGCAAGAATCCCGCGAACGCTGCCGCCCGCATCTATTGCACCCTGAAACACGCCAAAATCGCTACCTGCAACTAAATGGGTAATATTTTGCAATTCCATCGCAAACCGCATATCGGGCTTATCAGAGCCGAACCGCTCCATCGCATCGGCGTAGGTTATCCGTGGAAACGGCGCGGGAATATCTTTTCCCAAAACCTCTCGGCAAATTGTTTGCATCATGCGTTCGTTTAGGGCTATAACGTCTTCCATGTCCACAAAGGATAGTTCGATGTCGATTTGCGTAAATTCTGGTTGACGATCCGCCCGTAAATCTTCGTCTCGGTAACATTTTACAATTTGAAAATACTTGTCAAACCCCGAAATCATCAGTAGTTGCTTGAATAATTGCGGAGACTGCGGCAATGCGTAAAACTGCCCTGGGTGCGTGCGCGATGCCACTAAATAATCCCGCGCGCCCTCGGGCGAACTTTTGGTTAAAACAGGAGTTTCTATTTCAATAAAACCTTCGTCGCTTAAAAATTTTCGGGTGGCTTGTGCTGTTTTGTGGCGTAACATCATTATTTTTTGGGATTCTGGGCGGCGTAAGTCTATGTAGCGATATTTTAGCCGCAAGTCGATGCCAACGTCTTCTTCAGCCACTTGAAAGGGCGGCACTTCCGATTCTGATAAAATACGCAATTCGGTAACATCAAGTTCAACTTCGCCCGTTGGCATATTGGGGTTGACATTTTCGGGCGTACGGGCAATAACCGTGCCAGTTGCGGCGACAACGTATTCCGTGCGGATACTTTTTGCCATGCTGTAAAAATCGGCGTTTTCCTTTGACACAGCCACTTGAAAAATGCCTGTTCTATCACGAACAACCACAAAAATGACGTTAGGCAAATCGCGCTGTTTATTCACCCAGCCCATGACGGTTATTTTTTCGCCGATTAGATTTTTAGTTACGTCGCCGCAATAGTGCGTTCGTTTCATTCCTGCCATGCTTTGATTCATTTTTTTGCTCCAATCTTTTGTGAAATTTAATATTGAATTTTTGGCGTTGCAATGTATAATGACATTGTACTGGAATTTTTAATATTTTTCAACAGGTTTTTTTGGGGGGGTTGTCATTAACTTAATCATTTGTAGCAAACGGGCGACCGTCCCGTTTGCGTACACTTAGGCTAAATCGGAACGGGTAAACGGGCGACCGAGGACGGTCGCCCCTACGGTCGGCGTTTTTGTAGGGGCGACCGTCCCCTGCCCGTCCGGCAGGCG
>WRKK01000041.1 GCA_009782245.1 Defluviitaleaceae bacterium
GCATTTTGGGAACAAGCCTATCAAGCGGAATAGCAAGCCTACGCAACGGCTTAAACACATGGGCAGACAATAAACTAGCTGCCCGTGGCTATGAGCCAATGTTTGGAGCGATAAATTTAACCCGAGACCTGCCCGTCCGGCAGGCGGGTGGCATAATGTCCGCCGTAAGCGGCTTACGAGATACTTTTACCGAGGGTTTCAGTTTTGGTGCAGAAGTTGCCGACAACTTCGGCGATGCTTTTGAAAAATTTGCATTCTTTGACGAAACCGCTGAAACATTGGGCGGATCGAATGCAATTCCAAGTTTGGGCGGAATGGATAAGTTGAACTTTGATAGTCAAGGCAATCTAAAAACCGCACAACACCCGCCTGCCGGACGGGCAGGGGGCGATGTAAGCCTACGTGGCGAAAACTTGCGAATGTTAGTTGACGTAGCAAGAAGGCAATATGCGCGCGATTACAGAGCAGGAAATTTGGTGCAAAACAACAACTTCAACATAGCCAATGTAAGCGAAACTGCCGATGTTGACGAAATTTGTGATTACATTGTAAGGCAAGTAGAACAAGCCTATGCAGCGAATGCGTTGGCATAAACGAGGTAACCAAATGGCACTATTAAGCATACCAACAGCAATAGCGGCGGCAACAGTAGCAAATGTAGCAAGTAAATTTGCCCAAAAAGCAGCCCAGACAAATCCATACACAAATGCGTGGATAACAATAATAATCGAGTACAAGGGAAAAGAAATGCTGTTCCCAATAAACCCCGAAGAAATCACAATAAAGCGAGCCACAAACCTAATAAAATACGATGTGCTAGAACTAGGCGAAATATCTCTACCAAACACGCCAAACCTTGAACGAATAACCTTTACAAGTCAATTTTGGGCGGAACGTTCGCCCAAAAATAGCGGCGAATATGTCAACTGGTTAAACGAATGGCGCAACGAAAAAGAACCAGGCAGAATAATAATTGTCAACCACGATAACGATTCTACATATCACGGATTAAACAAGCTAGTTTTATGCGAAAACTTTGATACAAACGAGGGCAGGGCTGGCTTTGAAGACGATGTATATTATACGCTAAATTTAGTGGAATTTAGGGAAAAACTAGGCACGGACGAAATCACAATCGAAGAAGACGGCTACGAAACCGCCGAACCAATAAGGCTTGACGAACGCCCAACCGAACCGCCAGTTTACGAGGTGCAACCGCTGTTAGAAAGCCAACCGCAAAACAATCAACGTGAACATGAAGTATCTCGTGGGGAAAGTCTTTGGTCAATCGCAAAAAAATTTAATCAACCAGGCACATCATGGGCGGAATTATACGCAATCCCTGAAAATCGTGCAATCATAGGCGAAAATCCCAACGCAATCAGTCCAGGTCAACAACTAATCATTCCTGAAAATTGGCGTTAAAAAAGTTATGGGGTCAAGGGGCGAAAGTCCCTTGCGGGTGTGGGCAGCGCCCACGGTTTTAGGAGGTAAAAATGGCAAAGAAAAATAATATAACGATGTGGACGAGCGAGAAAAAATTGGAACGGATAAGAGAGTGGAAACAAAAAGGGTTGACGAATGAAGATATAGCCGAGCGCTTAAAGATAAGTCCGAGAACGCTGTATAATTGGGCAACCGAAAGCAGCGAACTAGTCGAAGCCCTCGCCACGCCAAAAGAGGTGCAAGAGCAAATGGCGGCAGATGCCCTGCTAAAGCGAGCCGTTGGCTACAAGCGAATTGTGCAAGTGCCAGTAAAACTGCGAACAACGTCCAAAAATAAGGCGAAATATGACAAATCAACTGGCGAAAGCGTTCCCGCCGATAAGCAAGTGGAAGAAACCGTGCAAATTGTCAACATAATTGAGGAAGTTCTGCCAGACACAAACGCACTGATTTTTCTGTTGCAAAACATTGACAACGTTCGCTGGCGGAAAAAAGATCGCGAATTGCAACAAACCTTAAACGAGGTAAAAATCCTGTTGGAACGCCGAGAAACCTTTGTTCCAACATTAAACACAATAGCAGCCGCCGAGGAAAGCGAGGAAACCGTATGAAAGAAATAATTTTAGACGACATAATTATCCCAAAATATGACGGCGTTTTGCAAGATATTTTGGCACATAATCACATTCATTACACTTTTCCAAGCGGTCGAGCAAGCACAAAATCTAGCTTTGTAGCGACCCGCCTGCCGGACGGGCAGGTCGCAATAATTTTGCTAATGATTCAGCCCGAGAACCGCAACTGCCATGCAATCTGCTTTCGCAAAATTGGCAACACCGTTCCAGACAGCGTGTTTGAGAACATCTTGTTTGCGATAAATATTCTCGGATTGGGCAGTTATTTTGTGGTTCACAAACGCCCGCACGAGTGCATTTACATACCAACTGGACAAAAAATCCTGTTCAAAGGGCTTGACAATCCGCACAAACTGAAGTCGCTAAAGGCACGAACGGGCTATTTTGCAATAACCTGGTTCGAAGAATTTGACCAATACAGCAACCGCAAGGAGATTCGCAACGTTTTGCAAACGACAATGCGGGGCGATGGCGAGCGTTACTGGAATTTTGAAACCTACAACGTGCCGCGCAGCATGGATCACTGGGTAAACGAGGATATTTTGGAAGAACGCGCCGATCGTTTGGTTGTCGAAAACGTAACATATCGAGATGTGCCGATAAAGTGGCTTGGCGAGCCGTTTATAGCCGAGGCGAATTTTTTGAAGGCAACTAACGAAGAAAGCTACAAACACGAATATTTGGGCATTACAGTAGGACACGGCGGCACAGTTTTTAACAACATAACCGAACGCCGCATCGAAAAGGACGAACTTGCACAATTTGAGCAACTTCGTTTTGGCATCGATTTTGGCTTTAGCATGGACGAATTTTGTCCCGCCTGCCGGCGGGCAGGTGGTTAAAACTGCATTACGACCGAAAGCATCGCAAGCTATATTTTTTGGACGAAATTTTTGAATTAAACCTATCAAACCGAGCCGCCGCCTTAAAAATCAAGGCA
>WRKK01000042.1 GCA_009782245.1 Defluviitaleaceae bacterium
CCCGCCAAGGGCGCCCGCCTGCCGGCGGGCAGGCTGCCCCTGGACCCCGCAAGGAGCGCGCCCCTCCCGCCTGCCGGCGGGCAGGTGACCCGCTAATTTTTTTATTGTTTTTTAATTGCCGTTTAATTGCCGTATGGGCGGATATTATTTTATCGTCATTATTAAACATTAATAGGGGACGGGCGGCGTTATTGTAGGGGCGACCGTCCTCGGTCGCCCGTTTGTTCGTTTTTTCCGTTTGTTCGTTTTCCCCCGATATTTCCCGTTTTTCCCATTTCATTTCAATTCGCCATTTTGGGCAAAAAGCCAAAAGCACGGAGAGTAAGGGATTCGAACCCTTGCGAGATTTCTCCCAAACGGTTTTCAAGACCGCCCCGTTATGACCACTTCGGTAACTCTCCTTATTGAACACATTTTTACAAAATCACACAACAAACATTGTACAACAACAATTTCCAAAAGTCAAGAAAAATTCAAAAAAATTTTTATACGCAAAAAACCCCGCAAAAACGCCAAAAAATTTTTTTCAAAAAAATCAAAAAAATTTTCAAAAAACACTTGACAAATCCGAAACATTGATGTACACTAAGTTTGTAAGGTGTTTCGCGAACCCCTTGAATTGAGTTAAGTCAATTAGTAATATTGCAACAAATTTGTAACAAAATTGCACTAAAAAAGGTAACGATGGCAAAAATAGTAACAAAAGCAACAAACCCGCCGCAGATGTTAAAACTACAATAAAATACAGCAAATGCGGCAAAAAAAACCGTGCTTATGCACACAAAATCAAATAATAAATCCCCTTATTATCTAACTGGGGTCGCTTGTGTACAGGAAGTAACAAGCGTAGTAACTTGCGAACGGCGTTTTTTACAACGTCCGTAAATTTTACGCAGGTTTACACGGAAGGAGTAACAATGTCTAATACTATCGTACGGACTAACGTGATGTCCTTAAATTCACACAGAAATTTAGGTTTAGTTGGCAACCAACAAAGCAGAGCCTCTCAAAGGCTTTCTTCTGGTTTCAGAATTAACAGCGCTGCCGATGATGCCGCTGGTTTGGGCATTTCCGAAAAAATGCGTAGCCAAATCCGTGGCCTTGACCAAGCCAGCCGCAACGGTCAAGACGGTATCAGCTTAATTCAAACAGCCGAGGGTGCAATGAGCACTATCAACGAAATGGTAACACGTGTGCGCGAACTTGTTGTGCAAGCCGCAAACGATACCAACGCCCACGATTTAGCCAACGAGGCCACTTGGTCGCAATCTGACCGCACTCGTATTCAATCCGAAATTAACCAACTGCTTGACGAAATCGATGCTACCCGCAATAGAGTTGAGTTTAATACTCGTCGTCTTATTGACGGTAGCCTTGGCGGCGGCGGTGTTGGCAGAGGTATGAACGCCGAATTGCGCGAACTTGCTAATCTGTTTATAAATGAAAGCCCTGTATCAGATAATATTGAAGATATTATAGCAGGACGGCAAGATGTGGCAAATTTGCAAACTTTCTTAAATGATGTTATTGCTTTCCAAACAGAACTTGTAAACATTCACACTTTTGTAGGTTCTGCTTCGGCTAATGAACTTGGTGGCGGACTTAGAACTGAACTAACAAACGCTCTTAATGCAACCATTGCTGAATGGACTTCTCGTGTAAATGCTGGCTTGGAAACTGATGTTAGCAACGAACAACAAGCACTCTTCCTTGCAGCTAATCTTACGAATCATTTGAGTGATAGATTTAGTGGCAACGGTACTGAATATACTGCTTTGCACAATGCTATTTCAACAGCATTAACCACCGCCGCAGGTGTTGCAGGTGCTGCATTGGGAGCTGAAGGTGGTCTTGCGGTTGGTAATGCAGGAAACCTTATTGACGAATTGCTTGATGATACTGCTAATGGTGGTGCTATATCAAATGCATTTATAGTGTTTATGACCCACGCAAACCAATTAGAGCGTCCTGCAGCACCAGTAAATGAACACAGCACTCATGTTAATACTGCCATTGCTGCAGTAACCGCAAACTTAACCACAGGACCAACTGACCATGCTACATTACTAACTATGCGTACTACTGGAGTTGCGGCTGTAATTACAGCTGTAGGTGCTGACATTAACGCACTTCAAGATTTAATTGCTACCGATCTCGATATAGTAAATGATGCGTTGCTTGCTGAACCTGCTGGAGGGTACGATTGGACTCGCTTAGCAGAACGTTTCGGCGATTTTGATACATTGTGGGCAGCTTGGGAACGCACAGGCGATACAGACGGCACACCATTATGGTTTCAAATTGGTGCAAACAGCAACCAAGGCGTACACCTTAGCATTGAAGATGTGGGTGTTGATGCTTTGGCGAGAGTTGGCACGGAATCTGGTGCTATTGAAGATGCTATTCGTCTAGCATTTGACCGTGAGGGCAACCAACTTAACTTAGACGGGCTAACAATGGAGCAATTTGCAAGACAATTTACGTTTGACAACTTGCGTTCTCGTTTAGACCCCGAAGACATAGAAACCAGCACAGCATTCGGTGCAACAGGCGGCGTATTACGCATGAGCGGTGAAGAAATAAACTTGTTTATTACTTCCATAGATTTGGCACTTTCGCACGTAACAGATCAACGCTCCAACCTAGGTGCAATGCAAAACCGTTTAGAGTTTACTATTGAAAACCTTGACATTGCCAGCGAAAACCTATCCGCCGCAGAATCCCGCATTCGTGATGCCGATATGGCAAGAGAAATGATGCGTTTGACACAAGCTAACGTATTGCAACAAGCCGCAATATCTATGCTTGCCCAAGCAAATCAGGCTCCTCAATCGGTATTGCAATTATTGGGATAGTATTTGCAATAAATTATATAAAATATACAAATCGGGCGGCTCGTTTGAGCCGCCTGTTTTTTTGGGTTTTGGGGAAAGACGGGCATATTTTGGGGAAAAACGGGCGTATTTTGGGAAAAACGGGCGACCGAGGACGGTCGCCCCTACAGGGACGCATATTGTAGGGGCGACCG
>WRKK01000043.1 GCA_009782245.1 Defluviitaleaceae bacterium
ACGGGCGACCGTCCTCGGTCGCCCGTTCCCCCCATTCCGACATTTCTACAACATAGCTAAAGTTAATGACATTGATATTATCCGTCCGCAATCCTAAAACTGCCGCCAATTTGCCTAATAGTACATATACGCCAGCACCGTCGTAAACACCACGTTATAAACTGCGTGCGAGACAATCAGCGTTATTAACGTAGCCCCCTTTGCCCTGCACAGCCCAAACGCAGCACCTATCGCAGTAGCAAAAAGCACATAAAACCACCCGCTTACCTCTCCTGGAAACATGGGATCCCCTCTTATAACATATGACGGAATGTGCAAAGCCCCAAAGGACACAGATGTAATTAAAATGGCAAACCACGGGGCGGCGTGAATATCCTGCAATTTTTTGAACATATGCCCACGATAGATAACCTCCTCAAAGAGACCGACTATCAAAAGGTTGTAGGCAAGCGATGCAAAAATCCACCCTATATTAAGCTGGTCAGCGCCGCCCCAATGCCATTCCACCAAGCCAAACAGCCCTGGCACACCAATAGCAAACACGGCAAGTAGCGGCACGGCTAAAGCTATGCCCAATAAAATTTGTTTGGGCAATTTTTCCATTGTAAAGCCAATATCTCTAGGGCGTTCCTTGTCCCTAACCATTAGCAAAATGGTTGGGATTGGAAGAAAAAACCACCAACCAATGAGACCCATAAAATCATTGACTGCGGGTGGAAGATGCGGGGCTATCCACACCCGATGGCCGAGCATAAAATAGCTGATAATAGCAAGCAGTGCGATATTTAGCACCACCATTGTTATAATTTTGTTTTGCATTTCTTTTGTCATTTACTAAAACTCCTTTGTGAATTAAATGGCGGATAACCGCCTATTTGTCTAATAGTTGCATATAACGTGGCGGCAGACAGATGCCACCCGTTTTTACAGCAACTTTATTATTGTACAACGGCAAAATTTACTTGTCAAATGTTTTTTGGAAAAATTTCAAAATCTAACAAAAATTGCCTAGTGGGCGGCTTTTCAACCGTACGTAGATAGCCGCCTTTTGCCTAATAGTGCATATGCGTTAGCACCGAGGCAAACGTTGCATTATAAATCCCATGCGAGAGAATCAGCGTTACCATTGTAGCGCCCTTTGCCCTGCACAGCCCATACGCAACCCCCGCCATGGTAGCCATAAATACATAAAACCAACCGCTTGCTGGCAAAAGCGGCTGCCCTATTATGACAAACGACGGAATGTGAAAAGCCCCAAATGCCAAGGCACTAATCAAAACGGCAAACCACGGGGCGGCGTGAATATCCTGCAATTTTTTGAACATATGCCCACGATAAATTACCTCCTCAATAAGACCGACCACGAGGGTATTATAGGCGAGCGACAAAAAAATAAACCCTACATCAATCTGGTCAGCCCCGCCCCAATGCCACTCCACCAAGCCAAGCAACCACGGTACGCCAACGGAAAATACGACAAGCAACCCCGCCGCTAAGGCTATGCCCAACAAAATTTGCCTGGGCAATTTTTTCTTTGTAAAGCCAATATCTCTGGGGCGTTCCTTGTCCTTTACCATGAGTATGACGGTGGGGCTTAAAAGTAAAAACCACCAGCCAACAGGGAACAAAATTACATTGACTATGGACGGGACGAGCGGGGCTATATGCGACGGGTATACTAGCATCATAAAGCCAGCAATAGCAAGCAGAGCGACATTTAGCACCACTACTGTTACAATGTTTTTTTGCATTTCTTTTGTAAATTTTGTCATTTAGTACAACTCCTTTAGTGCAACTTAGTGCGATTTAGTGCAATTTTAACGTGGAGCAGATGCCACCCCCGTTTTTTTGCGACAACTTTATTATTGTACAACGACAAAATTTATTTGTCAAGTTTTTTTGAAAAAAATTTCAACATTTTACAAAAACTTCCCAGCCAGAGATTTTTCCACTATTTCGCCAACTTTATCCGTTGGCGGCTTGATTACTATACTACAATCCAAAAATATTTTTTACCTGCGGATATTGGTCAGCTATAACTTTTTGCCATTTCTGCCCGCCTGACGGACGGTCAGGCGTTTCGTTTGGCGAGGATATTTCGTTTTTGGAGTATATTAGCAAAATTTTTACCTTGCGTTCGTTTTCGTCAACAAATAATATGCACCTGTTGCCAGCGGCTTTTGGCGAGGTTTGTGTGCCGTAGACTGTAAAATCTAGCTTAACCAGTTTATAGCAATCGACACTATATATCAAATCGGCTCGGTCGGTTTTTAGCATACTGTCAATGCGCGTGCAAGATTCTTTTATGGATTGCTCTGTTGGTTGCCAGTTAGCTTTGTATTTTTTCCTAAAAGTTTTTAGGTAGTGGCGGTTGGCGTAAGGCTCAAAAGCCACTTCATAGTTGGACTTTTCCATAAATTTGTTCAGGCTCCTCTTGTATTATTAGACAATATGGTATTATTTCTCTATCTCTGCAAATTTGCCATGGTAGCTGTTTATGGGTAAAGTCAACTATTTCTTGGGTTGTGCTGCTTTGCCACGCTTTGCAAATTTTTGTTAGCAAAATAATCTGCTCGCTTGTTAGGGCTGATGTTTCGGCGACTTGGTTACAGCTTATCAATTTTGCACGGTTTGTTTTTTCCACCGTGATAATTTCATCGTCTTCTAGTTCTGACAACATTCTAAAATACGCATCAGAAACAGGCCCATATGGCAGTTTGCGGTATTCCGCACCAGACATGGATTCTAAATGCAAATAATACCAAATAAAATCGGCTAAATATACCAGTTTTGCCAGCTTGATTTTTGTGATTTTGCCGTCTGTGTTTGCACCGCATTTTATTGCGGTTAGTATCATTTCTTTGTATTTTGTGTCATTTAGCATGATTTTTCTCCTTATCAAGTTTTTTGAAAATTTCAAAAGTTCTACAAAAACCGTCCAGTAAGCGACTTTTCAACCGCTCGCAACCCACCAGGCTCGCCAGCATACAAAATCTCGCCGCCGCCTTTGCCACTCTCAGGCCCTAAATC
>WRKK01000044.1 GCA_009782245.1 Defluviitaleaceae bacterium
CTGACTTTTTTCTGCCGCTGGCGTACCATTCGGCGTGGTGTGTGTCGGTTTTTTGTAATATTAGCACGGCTTTTTCGTTCCAGCGTTGCTGTAAAAACGGCGTTTGTCGGACATACGACCGCTTGATGCCTGTTGGATACCACGATGTGTCCTCTATGGTTTCGCCGTTTTCCGAGAAATCTTCGTACACCAAAATCCCCTCTGGGTTTATAATAAAGCTGCGGCCATGCGGCAAGCCGTTTAGATAGCTGTGTTCTTCATAGCCACGATGGCTTTCGCAGTACGCTGTGCCTGTGAACGGCTCGCCGTTGTACGTTACGCTTATGTACTCACTTTCGGGGTTGTCTTCTACTTCTACTAAATTGTCAAATGGAATTTTCATGGTTGACCTCTTTTCTGTTCTTTGAGATAGGTGTGTACTGTCGGCAAGTGTTTTGTTACTACGTCGTAAACAACTTTGAAATTCGTTTCAAAATACCAATGCCCTACCTTGTCCCTAAATCTGATAATTTCTCGCCACGGATTCATTTTGCCTGGCAATGTTCCGTCTTCTGCTGTCTTTTTTACCAATTCGGCAAATCCGAAAAGTTCCATAGTAACGGCACGACACCGCAATTCGTCATTTATAAACTCGTCCACATCTTTTACGTCCACCATGAAACGCTCAATTAGTTCGCAAGCCCTCAACATATGTTCCAAAAAATCCCAACCACTATACTTCATAAAACCACCTTAAATCCCTTTCTAAATTGGACTGAAAACGTGGCACTGCGTTGTCCATCTGTTCCGTTGTCAATAAGTCAATTTCCAAACCAATTTCTTCCTCTAAATCGCCCCAAAGGGTAAAAAACCCTAGCCCAAAGTGGTGGGCTATTATGTCAACCTCAATCATCAAATCCAAATCCGATTCCGCCGTCTGGTCGCCGCGCGCATAGCTGCCGAACACGCCAGCCCGCTTGACAGGGTACTTTTTTAGAACAGCGGTTATTTTGTCTAGCATTTTTGTTTCCATTTTTGTTTCCATTTTTGTTTCCATGGGTGTCCTCCTTAGCACTTGATTTTCCCCATTATAGCAGATTTTTCCACTTGTGTCAATTTTTTATTTTTTGCAAAACTATTGACAAATCTGCAAAACTGCGCTACAATTCTGTTAGAAAGCAAATAAAAATCAACAGCAGGAGGCAACTATGGAAAATTACAGAAAAACGAACGCTGAAGTAATCGATAAATGGGTAGAAAACGGCTGGGTTTGGGGGATTCCCGCAACGGCGGCGGATTGCGAAAAGGCACGGGCTGGCGATTGGGACGTTTTTTTAACGCCCAAAAAGCCTGTTCCCAAGCAATGGTTTGAAGATATATTTAACATACATAACGAAGAGGGGCGAACGGGCGAAAATTTGCAAAATCAAAAAAATTTGCTAGGATTAGCCAGCGGCGGCGGGCAGCAAATGCCGATTTTTGCCGTTTTGGGTGCAAAATGTACCGTAATGGATTTATCGGACAAGCAGCTGGAAAGTGAGAAATTGGTCGCCGCACGAGAGGGCTATTCTATTGACATTGTCAAGGCGGACATGACGGAAAAATTTCCGTTTGCCGATAATTATTTTAATATGATATTTCACCCCGTCGCAAACTGCTACATTGAGGACGTTTACCACCTTTGGCGAGAATGCTACCGAGTGCTGAAACCTGGCGGCGTTTTGCTGGCTGGCTTTGACAACGGCTTAAATTACCTATTCGATGACGATACCACCGAAACACCCGTGATTACAGGAAAATTGCCGTACAACCCGCTAAAAAACCCGTCCCAAATGGCAAAGTTGAACGTTCCCGAAGATGGCGTACAATTTAGCCACACTTTTGACGAACAAATTGGCGGACAGCTAAAAGCGGGCTTTGTTATCGTGGACGCTTACGAAGATTACAACCACGACCCGCTAGGCAAAGAGATTTCTACCATGACAAAATGGGGGATTCCAGCGTTTTGGGCGACTCGGGCGGTAAAATTGGACAGAAAAATTAATTAAAAAAAGCGGGGACACGCAGTTTTATTGCTTTTCCCCGCTTTTTATGAAGATTTTATTTTGCTGATTTTTCCTATTCCAACATTTCCCCTACTCCAACGCAACCCTATTCCGCAACAAATACCTACAACCCACCAACACCAGCACCGCCGCCGCAAAATTAACCGCCAATATAATAGGGTGCTGACCTGTTGCACCGACCGTAATCGAAAAAACCGTACCCTCCGTTGGCAACTCCAACAAGACCAAATCCAGCCGATAAATCAGCCAAGAATGAGCCACAAACAGCACAAAACTAACCGCGCCGCCGACCACATAATTCAACCGCACGCCCACCACGGAGTTCGCCAAAGTTACCGTAAAATACAGCAACCCCACCAAAAACAGCCACATGACATTCATGGAAAGCAACGCCATCAAAGCGTCGGCAACCTCAATCATATCGGGCAAATTCACAAAAATTACCTCGGGGCTCGCTATGATACTGCCCGCCAAAAGCCCAACAAACGCCATAAAATTCAGCCAAATGACGGCGGTAGCCACCTTGGAAAGCAGCACCATATCTTTCTTTATCGGCAAAGTTAGGAAAAAATACCCCGAATTGCCGAAAATACTCTTCCTGTAAAAATTGAAAAGCTGCACAATCGTGCCAAAAATGGCGATCAGCACCGCCACGCCGAAAACCAACATGACGACCACAAAGCCCACCATGTCATCGTAAGGCACATCGCTAACGCCCAACGTGTCGCCAATCCGCATAAACACCGCCGCCGCCAGCAACAACGCCGCCATTCCCAAAAACATATCTCGGCTAAACAGCAAATCGTACTTTAACTGCTTGAAAAACATCTAATTTACCCCCTTTTCTGATTGCCGCCCATGCGTGTGAGCGAACATTTCTCGGAACACATTGTCAAGCGAATCGCCACGCTCCTCGCGCACTTTGTCAACCTCTTCGTTCAAAATTACAACGCCCTCTTTTAGGAAAATCGCCGTGTCCAAAATCGGCTCAATGTCGGCGATAA
>WRKK01000045.1 GCA_009782245.1 Defluviitaleaceae bacterium
CGACCCGCCTGCCGACGGGCAGGGGACGGTCGCCCGTTCCCACATAAATAAAGCGTTTAAGTTAATGACAGTAATATTATCCGCCCGTTGTTTCTACATAAAGTTGCTGTTAAATTGTTCGAGTATAAAACCCATTCCCACACTACCTATTATAAACCTCCAATATCCCATTATAAATCGCTTGGGCGGCTTGTTGCTGAAATTCTGCGGTGCGTATGCGGGCAAGTTCGGTTTGATTGCTCATAAAACCCAATTCTACCAACACGGCGGGAATTTGCGAACGCCTTAACACAGCAAACCGCCTGTTGCGAACGCCCCTGTTATATAAACCCAAATTGTTTACTAGCTGACTTTGCATAACATCGGCAAGGCGGCGGCTGGTTAGCTGGCGGTAATCGTCGTTGCTGCTGGGTGCAAAAAATGTTTCTATTCCCCTTACGCTGCGGTCGTTGGCGGCGTTGTGGTGTATAGAAATAAAAATTGTGCCGTGCGTATTGCCAAAAGTGGAGCGATCGCGAAGTTCCACGCCAAAATCGCCGTTGCGGGTTAAATATGCCGTTATATTGGGATTATTTTCAATTAGGGCATACAATTTTTGTGCCACAGCCAAATTCAAATCACTTTCACGCACCCCGCCATACACCGCACCAGGAGCGGCTCCGCCGTGTCCCGCATCTATTACAACTACAAATTGACCGCTTTGGTTACTTTGATTACTATAATTTTCCGTAACTGGTGCAGGAATTATCTGATTTTGTTGATTTTGCTGGTTTTGCTGATTTTGTAATAGGGCGGTAGATTCCAAAATTCGCAACTCTTCGGGTGTTAGCGGGAGATCGTCTATTCTGTAAATTTCAGCACCCGTTTGCTTTTCCAAAAAAATTACTGCGGCGGTGTTGTATTCCGTTGCAACTCTGGCACGGTAAACCTCCGCGCCGTCTATCATTACAACTTCAATCGCCAAAACTTCGCCCTCTTTATCCTCTAAATATTTGAATATATCCACAAATTCTATGGAAACATTTTCCAAAATGCTACTGGCAATATTTTCGGATTGACTTTCTCGGCTTTCGGCTGGCAAAATAGCCAATAAATAATCTGCGTTATTCACGCTTGCTGTATGTACTGGCTCATCGGAAATCGCCGCCACATAAATAACTGTTCCCGCAATAAAAGATACAAGTGCCATCAACAAAGCACTGCCCCCAATGCAGACAAACAAAACAAACAGCTGCACCCCATTTATTTTAGCATTTTTGCGAAACATAAAAATCCCTCTTTTCAAGTGAAAATAAATTACTACATTTGTAGTATATCATAATGTTTTGTGATGTGCAAAATTTTTTTATTTATTTTTTGAGAGGTTGTAGCCAAAATTAGCGGGGCAACGACAATATCGGCTGAAACTGCCGTTTAATGTCAACCGTGTTAATGTTGGCTGTTTCGCCGCTTTTTAATATTAAAATTTCGCCATCTTGCAAAATTTCTAAACCGAACAACGCCGCAATTTTGCTGGCTGGCAAATGCACCATATCTCGGTAAAGTAGCAAGCCGCTATTTTCGGCGGATATTTCCACTATCATTCCCCCTGTTATTTCCAATGTTAAAGTTTGCGTTGCAGAATCCCAGGCTTGGCTGGTGGTAAATGTGTAAAAATGGCTTATCGGCAGATAAAATTCGCTCGTAGCGGGGCAAATAAATATTGCCGAAACGGCATCTCTGCGGACGGGGAAAACGTCAAAATTGCGGATAAATACTGGGCTGTACAGCTTGTATAGAAAAAATTGGCTAAATAATTGGCGGGTAGCTGTGTCAACCATTGATAATTGTTGCGTAACCTCGTTGGAAATATCCTGTATAAACTGTGCATTATCAAACGTGCTGACTAAAGTATAATTCTCGTACGCTAAAAAAGCCGTATATATCCCGCTAAAGCCCCATTTTGCAAGCTGTTCGGCACGTTCTAGCGAGTTTATTGTATGCACAAAAAAGCGTGTATTTGCGGTTGACAAATTTAGCCCATTTGCAAACTCCGCTGTCGCAAGTTCGTCGGGAATAGCCACGCCCCATAAATTGTGCTGTTCGGCTAAATTGGCTATAGTTTGCGGGTTGGCTTTAAGTTCGTAGGGCAACAAATAGACGGTCAAAATAACATCGGCAAAGCCCAGATTTTTCAAGGTTTGTATATCGTCAAAATTGTAGGCTTGTGCAATAAAGCGGTTTTTATAGCTTGGGAAACGCTCCGCTATTGCGTAAAGTGCCGCATAATTGGATTCTTTGGTATCCGTGATAATGCGAACATTGGGGTTTTCGGTCAAAAAATCTATTAATCCCGCCAAATTTAAGGGCGTAAACCTGTTAAAAATACGCTGCCGCATAAATTCCGCACTATACACGGGCTGGTTGCCCATTTTTGGTATGCGATTAAACAAATATTCCCAATCGTGCGTCATTACAATTTCGCCGTCCGCCGCTGGCAACATATCCAGTTCGATATAATCGAAGCCCAATAAAACGCTGTTTTGCATAGCCTCCAACGAGTTAGAGCCCTCATAACCAATAATTCCGCCGCCAGCGTGAGCAATAAGTATTAAATTAGATTGTTTAGATTGTGCCGTTAATTGCACATTTTCCGCCATTGTTTGAGATATTGGCGTTTCAGTCAGATTTTGCGGCGTTGCTGTGCTTGTATTGGCTGTGCTGATTACCGCAATACTTACAACAGCGGTAACCGCAAAAATTATGAAAATTATAGCTTTTTTTAACATTTTATTCCCTCTTTGCTGTTAGATTTTGGTGTTTGCCCCCCAACAGGCGGACAACGGGCGACCGAGGACGGTCGCCCGTTGTGAAACCCCCAACACCAACGCCCCCCGTTGGTTGGGGGCAAACGGGCGGATAATATCCGCCCCTACGAAATGCCTACCGCAAATTTAACCCATACATCATCAATTTAGCACCAAAAACATTAAAATTTTAGCGGGTCAAGGGGCGCGCTCCTTGCGGGGTCAAGGGGCAGCGCCCTTGCGGGGTGCCTGCCCGCCGGCAGGCGGG
>WRKK01000046.1 GCA_009782245.1 Defluviitaleaceae bacterium
AGGTTTCCCCTTTTCCAGTAATATTTGCCATTTTTATTATATCACTTGGATCTGGGGTTGCCTTGTTTTTTGTTACCTATCTATTGTACCTCAACAAAAATTTATAAACATTGAATTTAGTGAAAATATCTTGCAATATTTTAGCAAATTTAATGATGTTCGTACAACCTACGATTTTACAACATCTCGTGGGATAATTATTGAAACTCTTAAGGTTTTAAGGTACGATTTGCAAATTTTATTTCAAGCTGAGCGTAACTAAATTTATATTCCAGCAGGGCGGAGTATGATAACCCTATTATCCTCTGAGTTAAATTATTTTTACCTTACCATGAATGATGCTCAAAAACGCAAGATTGGTCTTTGTACAAGAGATTATATAGCCGATATACTAAAATTAAAAGAGTTTTTGAATAATGGTTTGCAAGGTGCAGAAAATACTAATCCGTTAAATGCGGAAAAAAACAGACATCTTTTGACAAAAGCAAAGGAACTAATTGGGAAAATCCTAAATGCTACCTACAGCCACAATTACGGAAATGAACGCTTACAGTTGCCTAGCGGTCAAAAAATCGATATAAACCTAGCTTCTTCTGGCCAACAGGAAAGTGTATGGATAACCAATATCTTGTTTTTTTGCATTTTGCAGGGCAAAAAATCCGCTTTCATAATAGAAGAACCCGAATCCAACCTATACCCAGAAACTCAAAAGCTAATAATCGACCTAATCGCCCTAACAGCCAACCAAGGCAACAACATAATAATAACAACGCACAGCCCCTACATTTTGGGCAGTATAAATAATTTGCTGTACGCAGGGCAATTTTCCAAGCAAAATACCGAAACCGCCACAAAAGCAAGCAAAATTATCGACAAAGATTTTTGGATAGACGGAGCGGATTTGTCTGCTTGGCACGTGAAAAACGGTACGGTTACAAATTGTATCGATGACGAAATCGGTTTAATCCAAGACGAACTGATTGACGAAATTTCAGGCGTTATAAACAAACAATACGCTGATTTGTTGAATATTGAGGAGGATTAGTGATGCCAATTAGCAATTTTGACTCTTTGTGCGATAAAAATCAACCAATAATAGTTTCGCAAGACGGCGGCAAAAATTCCCCTAAACACACAGCAATTAACGACAAATTGGCTTATGTAACACAATACAAAATTGACGGCTACAACCGCCAAATAGCAATCCTATCGACATAAACGCACAAGAACTCTCCACCAGCACAGTCGCAAGCCATGGCGAAAACGTGGATATAAAAGCATCCTCGGAATACATTCGCCGCCGCCGCTTATCGCAAGCCGTTTTCGACATTCAAAAAGGCAACGAAAAAATTATCGACATTGCACTAAAATACTGCTATGAATCGCCGACAACGTTTGCACGGGCGTTTAAGGAACTGCACGGCGTATCGCCAAAAGCCGCCCGCAAGCTGAGTGTGCCGCTAAAAACCTATCCGCCAATCTCTTTTGTACTAACAATAAAAGGAGTTTTTGAGATGGATTTTAGAATTGAGAAACGAGAAAGTTTCGTAGTTATGGGACTTTCAGGGTGCGAGCAAGAGGGGCTTCCTTGGGAAAAAACGCTGTGGGCAGAATTTTTGGACGGCGGCGATGGACCAGACGGCAGCGGCACGTTCAATCAAGCCCTGTATAATGGCGGAAATCCCAGCTATTACACCGCGCCTTTTTGGCAAATCGGCGTATATGATTTTCAGTCGGTGGAAGGCAAAACGCCGCTGACAATCGGTGCAGAGTACAAGGGCGAAAAACCCGACATTCCCAATTTATCGTTCAAAACCGTACCTGCGGCAACATGGGCTGTGTTCTCCATAAAAGGCGAAACTGGCCCAATAGCATACCCTGCCGCATGGACGAGAATTATAACAGAATGGCTACCGCAAAGCAATTACGTCCGCAATGAGGACGTTCCGCATTTAGATGTATATCCTGGCGGCAAAACGCAGTAACAATGCAAGGCGAGGGAAATTTCCTCGCCTTGTTTTTGGGTTCATTCCACCTCGTCCATTTTGTCAAACTCGTCAAAAAGCACCTCTTGGTAATTTCCGAACTGGTCAAAAAAGTAATTATACTTATCCGAAACCTCCGAAAAATGCAATTCGTGATTATTCGGCTGTAATCCAAAATGCCAATTTTTCAGCACACTCGCACCAATGAGAATATTCCTCGACCAAGTTCCGACATATTCCGCCGCTAGAACTGGCAAATGCCGTATGCAAAAATTGCCCACGTAAAAATAGCGGATTGTGTACAAAGTCGCATCGTATTCCCTGCCGCCTATGGTTACGGTTTGTGTGTGGTTGCGTTGTCTGCCGTATTTTTTGGCAGATTGCAACTGAACAAGCGTGTTCGTGCATCCAGTATCTATAATAGCACTATACTTTTCAGACAACAAAAAAGGCTTTAATTCAAGACCTAAGCCAATTTCGCACATATATCTATGGGAATTGAGCAATAAAGGCACGCTATGTTCAAATTTGTATTCTACCATCGACTCCCCTCCGAGGGCGGAAATGTGTAGTCTATGGTAAAGTCAAACCCCTTTCCTTTTTGCCAAAGTTCTATCATATAATCTCTTAAAATTTCCGCACCAGCACCATATTCATATTCGTAGTTGGCAGGGGCGGTGGCAATCAAATTCCCCCAATAACCAGCACAATCCCTAATAACGCCCTCTTCCAACCGCAACAAAATATAATGATGTTCAAACCTATCGAATAACTCGTCCTCCGTTACTTCTTCTCCGTCATGGAACGTAATATCCGCAAATGTCAATTCTTTTTTCATGGCTTAAATAAACTCCTTCCGTGTGATACTGGCATTATATCATGGTTGGTAGGCGGTGTCAAGCGGAATTTTCGTCATTCCACTTCGTCCATTTCGTCAAACTCGTCAAACAGCACCTCTTGGTAATTGCCAAACTGGTCGAAAAAGTAATTATACTTATCCGAAACCTCCGAAAAATGCAATTCGTGATTATTCGGCTGTAATCCAAAATGCCAGTTTTTCAACACACTCGCACCAATGAG
>WRKK01000047.1 GCA_009782245.1 Defluviitaleaceae bacterium
CAACCCTCACAAATCGGCTTTTTTTTGCAATGCTCCTTTGCGTTTATCACGATTAGTGCGTGAAATTCGTTGTAAAGTTGCACATCTTTCGGCAGATTATCCTCAAAAAAGGCTTTTGCGGAACTGTAAGTTTTGCCAACATCAACGGAATATCTTGCACAAAGCCTGTGAGTATACGCATCTATTACAAAAGTGGGCAGATTAAAGGCGTACAGCAAAATAGAATCGGCGGTTTCTTGTCCAATGCCTTTTGTTGCCAATAATTCGGGGCGTAACGTTTTTAATGGGATTTTATGTACATCTTCCACGGAGTAATCGTATTTTGCGAACCATTCAGTCGTCGCTTTTAAGTAGGCGGTTTTTTGGTTGAAAAATCCCGCTGGACGGATAATTTCGGATAACTGGGCAAAATCGGCGGCGGCGACAAACTGCGGCGTAAGATTTTCCCCAAAATTAGCTATTGCCTTTTCAACGTTGCTCCAGTTTGTGTTTTGCGTTAAAATTGCCCCAACTATTACCTCGTACGGAGTTTTGGCTGGCCACCAATTTAGGTCGCCGTAATGGGATTTTAGGGTTTTGTGGATTTGTTCTAACATACATTCTCCTTTGGGGTTATTTGTTTATTCACGAGTTACGCAATCGCAAACATTTTGTAACTGCGTAACTCGTGGCTTTGCAAAACATCTATAACCAAACAGCTTTCATTTTCACAACACAAAAAGGCTGTTATAAAAGTTTTTACGGTTGCAACAGCCTTTTTTATCGTTATAAAATTTTAGTCAACAACTTCTAGTGCAACTGATTTGTCAACTACAAATTCCAATGCCCGTTGCACCAAAATATCCAGCAAAAGTTCTTCTTTGCGTTCTTCGTTCATTTTTGCGAGTATCTCTAGTGCTTGCTGCTCTATTTGGGCTTTTTCGTCGGGGTTGGAGTCTGTGTTTTCGGCGGTGGGCGGCGTAATCATGGTTAGCATATAGTCTTTTAAGTCTTCGTCGGTGGCTTGCATATTTTCTTTTTTTGCAAGAGCCTCTAATACTAGCCGTGCATCTACGTCTTCTTTGGCTTGGTCTTGATAGCGTTGCCTTAGCGTATCTACTGTGCCGCCCATGTAGGCTACATATTGCTCTAATTCCATGCCCTGCTGCATTAGCCGCATACGCAAATCTTCAATAATTTGATCTATCCGAGCCTCGTACATTGCTTGCGGCACTTCCATTGTTGCTTTTCCTACCAGCTGCTGGATTATGTTCGCACGTTTAAGGTTAAGCGCATCGTGTTCTTTTTTAACCCTAATTTTTTCGGTAATATCCTCGCGCAGTTCGGCGAGCGTCTCAAATTCAGATACATCTTGTGCAAAGTCGTCGTCTAGTTCGGGCAGCTCTTTTGCCTGAATATCCAAAATTTCAACTTCAAATAAGGCGGGTTTGCCCTGCAAATCTTCGCTTTGGTATTTTTCGGGGAAAGTAACATTAACTTTAATGTCATCGCCCACACCGTAGCCCACTAGCTGCTCTTCAAAGGTATCGATAAAACTTTTAGAGCCTAAAGTAAGCTCAAAATCGGTGGCGTTGCCGCCCTCAAAAGGAACACCGTCTATGTAGCCAGTGAAGTTGATTGTAAGTATATCGCCCATCTCGGATAAACGGTCAACGGAAACGGTGCGGCTATTTTTTTCACGTTCGGCTTGCAACGTGTTTTGAATATCCTCTTCGGTTGGCTCGGCGTTCATGGGCGTGTACGTTAGCCCGTGATAATTTTCTATTTCAACTTCGGGCTTAACGTAAACTTCGGCAGTAACTGTTGCGCCAGTTTGCTCGTCCATTTCTTGCACATCTATTGTTGGGCGATAAACGGGCTTTACGCCGCTTTCTTGTAACGCTTTTTCGTAAGATTCTGGTAATACGTGGTTAAGTGCCTCTTCGTAAAAAATATCTTTGCCGTACATTTTTTCTATCATCTTGCGGGGTGCTTTGCCTTTTCTAAAGCCCTGTATATTGATTTCTTTCTTATTGCGATTATACGCATATTGCAAGCCCTTAGCAAATTCGGCGGGCGTTACCTTAAATGTTAGCTTAATTTTATTTTTTTCTACTTGCTCTGCAATAGTGCTGCTGTCGCCTACACTCATAAAACGAGCCTCCTTGATAAATAATTTTTGCGAACAAAAAGTTCTACTAAATATTATACAAACTATATTTTGGCGTGTCAAGTATTAATAAAAATTGCTTGTGCCAAAAATTATTTTGTGGTATAATAGCGATAACGGGCGAACGGCCCGTCTGACGGACGGTCAGGGGACGTTCGCCCCTACATTTTTAGTAAGGGGCGAAAAAATGCCAGTATACAAAGACGAACAGCGCGGAACCTGGTTTATTTCGTGCTATTACGTGGATTGGGACGGCAAGCGGCGGCTAAAGAAAAAACGGGGCTTTGAACGCCGCAAAGATGCCCAATCCTACGAACGGGAATTTTTATTAAAGCAAAGTAAACTGCCAACTATAACTTTTGGCTTGCTGGTTGACAATTATAACGAAGACATGGAGCATCGTTTGCGCGGCACTACAAAAGCGGTTAAAAATTATGTTGTGCAAAAGCATTTTATACCGTTTTTTGGCAACCTGCCCTTGGACGAAATAACGCCCATTCACATACGCAAGTGGCAATCGCAAATATTAGTGCGGGGTTATTCCAAAACTTATACAAAGTTGCTTAACAACCAGCTAGTAGCGTTGTTTAACTATGCAGTGCGATTTTACCAATTACCCGAAAACCCATGCCACAAGGCGGGTACAATAGGCACAAAAAAGGCTGACACCATGCAGTTTTGGACATACAACGAATTTCAGCTTTTTTTGCAACACGTAACCGCACCACCCGCCAAGCTAGGCTTTCAGCTACTTTTTTGGACGGGAATCCGCATTGGCGAGTTGCTGGCATTAACCGCAACCGATTTTAACTTTGAAAACCAAACTTTATCCATCACAAAAAACTACCAAGTTGTCAAAGGCGAGCCGCATATTTTTGAACCCAAAACGCAAAAATCTGTTCGCAAAATACCGCTACCGCAAGCGTTAATGCCCGTTATACA
>WRKK01000048.1 GCA_009782245.1 Defluviitaleaceae bacterium
CACCAGCAATATTGACATTATTGATACGCTTATTTCTTCTAATCATAAAATTTATTCCGAAATATTGCTACGATGGCTTGGCTGTGATATTCCGATTGAGCAAACTACTGCGGAAAATTTGCTTGTTCGCTTGTTTACTTGCCTTTCCGAAAATGCCGTTTATCGTTTGGAAAGCACCGAAGAAGAAGTTATTTTCAACCAAAATAGTATATATTCCGCCCTTTTGGACAATGAAATTGGAAATATAGATATTGACGGAGATGGAGAGGCAAAAGGCTCTTTGCGTGTACTAAAATCTTTATTGTCCGAAAATTTGAGTAGATATTTAGTATATAGTAGCAAATCGGGAGTTATGTGGTCGGATGCACGTTATTGGAATAATGATAGAGCAATATTTTTGGAAAACTACCAATCCCGAGTTGACACATATTTACAGCTAAATATTGGAACAATAAAAACTCTTTTGCAAACTCGCCAAAAGCCGATAGAAACTGTAAAACCTGCAAAAACCGATACCGCAACCGCCCCACGCAAAACAGGCGGCACAAACCGCCTATTATACGGAATCCCAGGCAGCGGCAAAAGCCACCAAGCCGCCCAACTTTGCCCAAACGCCGCCCAAATGGAGCGTGTAGTTTTCCACCCAGAATACAGCTATTCCGATTTTGTGGGACAAATAATGCCCATCGTGGACGAGAACAAGCGAGTTTACTACGGTTTCACGCCTGGACCATTCACAAGAATATTGCAAAAAGCCTACAACAGCCCAACAGCCGAGTTTTTCTTGATTATCGAGGAGCTAAACAGGGGAAATGCTCCTGCTATTTTTGGCGAGATTTTTCAGTTGCTAGACCGCAACGAGGACGGCACAAGTTCATACGGAATAACAAACGCCGCCATTGCGGAAATCGTTTACGAAAACGCCGAAAAACTGGTGTTTTTGCCGTCCAATTTACATATTGTCGCCACAATGAACACGTCCGACCAAAACGTGTTTACGCTAGATACGGCATTTCAGCGGCGTTGGCGTATGCAGTTGGTGGAAAATGACGTAAAAACCGCCGCTCACGCAAGTTACAAAATTCCAACAACAACCATTACTTGGGAAAAATTCAGCACTGTTATAAATAAATTTATTTTGGAAAACTCCACAAATTTGTCATCCACGGAAGACAAGCGGCTTGGAGCGTATTTTGTAACCTCGCAAGATTTAGAACCTAGCGAAAGCGAAGTTTACGAAAATTTTGATTTTTTTGGAGAAAACACCGAAAAAGCCCACCGTTTTGCGGAAAAAGTGTTAAAATATCTTTGGGACGATGTATTCAAGTTTTCAAGAAGTACATTGTTTGACACGACAAAATATCCCAGTTTGGAAAGCGTAATCAAAGAATTTACTGCAAACACAGGTAACGAACGGCTTACAAAAATTTTCGCAAGCAATGTAGCGGAAGAATTGGTGAACAATGGATAATTTACGGAAAATTTGCCACATAAGCACAAACGAGAACGGCGATAATTTTGTCGGAATAAAAGTTGACAAAAATGGGATTTCCGTGCATTTTCCATTAGGTTACAATTTGCCAACTTCCAATAATGAGCAGGTTTTACGCCGAGATATTGTCAACCTTATTTCCGTGATTTCAGAATATCTGCAATCAAGCAAGTTTGCGGAGGAAAATTTTACCGTGCAAAAGTCAGATTTTCCTGTAAACGCTTATATTACGGTAATCACGGACTTTTTGCAACGCTCATATTACACCGAAACGGAGCAAAAATACACAACAAGCACTGCTGGCAAAATCCATTGGAACAGGACAATCCGCAAGCAAAAGCCACTGCTACAAACGAACGGTTCGCCAGTTTACACGCAGTTTGAAGTTCGCAATTTTGCGAGCAACGCACAAAATTTAATCACGCAGATTCACGAGTTTTGTGTGTTCGAAGCGTTTCAAAAATTGGGTTGGCTTTTCTCGGCGGAAATGCCACGAAAACCGCAATTACAGCTAAACAAGCCGCTATTTATGGATATTGTTCGCCAAAAACTAAATCAAACTTTCAACGATGCCGACAAACGCCTATTTATCAGTATGTTGGACATTTTGGATTGTGCGGACGGAAACGCAAATTATTCCTTCGGCACAGAAAATTTCGAGCATATTTGGGAATATATGGTTGACAAAATTTTTGGGATTGCGGATAAATCAAAATATTTTCCACGGACATATTGGCAACTTACAAATGCCGAAAATCCAACCAAAAATCACAGTTTGCGACCAGATACAATAATGATTTCCGAGAAAAACGGCGAAAAATACGCATTTATTTTAGATGCGAAATATTACAAATACGGCGTAACGGCAAATCCACGGCACTTGCCCGAAACTTCCGATATACACAAGCAGATTACATACGGCGAATTTGTGCATAATTTGGAGGAATTTGCGGCAGTTTTCAATATTTTTGTAATGCCGTATAATGCGGCGTGTAATTTGTTTGAAATTGGCGAAAATGCCGAAAATGCCGAAAATATCAAATATATCGGCACGGCGTACAGCGATTGGAAAATTGCAGGGTTTACATATGAAATTGTGCATGGTATTTTAGTTGATGTGAAATTCTTGATGTCTGGAAATTTTAGCGGATTGACCAGCGACTATTTAATTGGTAAAATATTAGAGCAACCAAAAAATTTTGCTCTTAAAGAAATACAGAGGTGCTAAAATGAAACCAACAGCAATAGATTTATTTGCAGGTTGCGGCGGATTTTCCAACGGATTTACGCAAGCAGGTTTTGAAATAACTCACGCCGTGGAATTTGACGCAACCATCGCCGAAACTTACGCAAAAAATCACGCACAAACGCAAATTATAGTTGACGATATTAAAAATGTTGACGAAAGCCAACTTTTGCCAACCGCAGATATAATTATCGGAGGCCCGCCTTGTCAAGGGTTCAGTATGGCTGGTGCGAGGATTCGTGGCGGTTTTGCGGATGATTCTCGCAATTATTTGTTCAAGCATTATTTTAATATCGTGAAAACCGTCCAGCCCAAAATATTTGTAATGGAAAATGTCAAGGGCATTCAAACCATGAATAATGGG
>WRKK01000049.1 GCA_009782245.1 Defluviitaleaceae bacterium
CCCCCCCAGCCCAAAATGCTACCCGCCCGTCCCCCAGCCCAAAACGCCACCCCCTGCCTGTGGACAGACGACAGGGCAAATTATGAAATGTTTGGATAATCATAAATCGCAAAAAAATTACAACAAATTTATTGCAAAATTGTTGCAAAATTGTTAATTACAGGTTATAATTTTTAGTGGGGTTAAATCCAATCTACCATTTTGCAACCAAAAAGCCCTAATTATATGCAAGAGGAGAGATTTTTGTTGGAAGTAAAAAGAACCTTAAAGTTGTCCACAAAGTTGCTAATTGGTATTGTTTCTATGCTAGTTTTGGGGCTGGTTGCTATGTACATTATTGTAAACACGTTTGTCAGCGATTTTGTTTATCAGGATATTTTCGCCAAAGTTGACCACGATGTAACTTTGGCAGCCGCAGATATGAACAACTGGACAAACATAAACAACACCTTGCTAAGCCATATGTGGGCGGCGTATCGTGCGACTGGCGGCTATGAAAGCGTTATTTTAATGGCGGAACATATGTTGGCAGAAGCACCGCATTTATTAGATGCCTACATTGGCTTTGCAGACGGCGACCTTTGGATTGTACGAGATATAGAACTTCCCGATGATTTTGACCCACGGGAGCGACCGTGGTATATTGCGGCTATGGCGGCTGGTGTTGGCGTACATACAACCGTAATGCCGTATATGTCCATCACAGGCGAGTTTGGCTCTACAACATCATTATTGCAGGTTTCGCCAACGGACGGCACGGAGATTGTATTCGGCGTGGATTTTTTGCTTGACGAACTGCTGCAAATGGTTTCCATGAGTTCCATTTTGGGCGGTTATGCGTTTTTGATACATCAAGACGGCACAATTATAACGCACCCCAATGCAAACTTGCACCCAACTGGCATAACTAGCGTAAACATGAACAATTTGGCGGATTATCCGCCCATTAACTTTACCGAAATTGTCCACCACAGCGACCATTATTTCATGTTCCGCCAGCTAGAATCCGTTGATTGGATTTTGGTCGGCACGGTTTCGGAAAGCTATATTTCCAGCATTATTATGGGATATTTAGCACCAATTTTTATCGCCTCGGCGGCTCTTATTTTGATTCTGACGATTTACATTGCAATTTCAATGTCCAAAAACGTCCGTTCGGCGATAACCAACATAAATCAGCAACTTTCCACGTTCAAATCGGCGCACACCGCAAACGAACTGACGACAATCCTACATAATAACGACCGCTACACCGACAACTCTTTTGGGTTAAACAAAATTATAGAGGATTCTCACGAAAATTTGGTGGAAATGGCGAAACTTTTGAGCGGTATCTCTAATATGTACGCCGAAAAATCCAAGGGAAACTACAAGCACCGCCTACAAGTGGGCGAATATAAGGGAATTTACGCAAACGTCGCCACCAACATAAACGACATTATAGACGATTTTTCCGACAGCCGAACCGAGGTTTTGGACTGTATTTCTAGCATAGTGCAGGGCAATTTTAACGCCACAATGCGAACTTTGCAGGGCGATGAGCATTACATAAACGACCTAATCGACAATTTGCGGTTGACAATAAACAACCTTGCAAAAGGGATTTCCAAAATTGCAAGCAGCATAAATGCGGGTAAATTTGACTTTACCCTAGATACTGGGCGATATTCGGGCGATTGGAACTCGGTTGCCCAGGAATTGAACCACATAGTTTCTTCTGTGCATGAGCCGATGTCGGAAATTAGCAACGTTTTGACAGCCATGCGAAAGGGCGATTTTAGCGTGGTTGCAAACAGCCAAGCCAGCGGCGATTTCGCCAAAATTCAAGATACAATGAACGAAACCTGCCGCATAATTTCGTCCTACATTCAAGAGATTAACCAAATTTTGGAACTTTTGGCACAAAAAAATATGCGAACGCAAATAACGGCAAACTATTTGGGGCAATTTGCCAGCATAAAATCGTCCATAAACACGATTATATCGGAGTTTAACGCCGTTTTAAGCGAGATTTCGGAATCTTCTGTTATAGTTTTGCAAAATGCTGAAAATATCCGCACTTCCTCGGAACAAGTTTCTATTGGTGCGAATAATCAGGCGATTACTTTGTCCGATTTAACGGGCAATATAGACAACGTTGACAAAGAATCAACGGAGAACTCGACCAGGGCACAGCAAGCGACATCACTAGCGAAAATATCCCAAGAAAACGCCCAAAACGGCATGAAAGAAATGCAGGATTTGTTGGACACAATGGATTCGATTGTGGAATCTTCCAATAAAATTTCGGAAATTGTGCGGACGATAGACGGAATTTCGTTTCAGACAAATTTGCTGGCGTTAAACGCCTCTGTTGAGGCGGCACGGGCAGGCGAACAGGGCAAGGGCTTTAGCGTTGTTGCGGAAGAGGTTCGCAATTTAGCCCAGCGTTCCGCCATAGCGGCAAACGAAACCACCGAACTAGTGAAAACTTCTATCAAGGACATTGTCGCTGGCCGCGAGCAAACCACCGAAACGTACAACAGTTTCGTAAAAATAGTGGGCAACATAACCGAAACATCAGAAGTTATAACGCAAATATACGATTCATCGCTTACGCAAAGCGAAAATATAGCCAATATAAACTCTGGCATAGGCAAAATTAACGCAGTCGTGCAAAACAACACAGCCGTCAGCGAAGAAAACGCCGCCGCCGCCGACAGCTTGAACGAACAGGCTAACACGCTTAAAGAAAAAATTGGGGCGTTTTACTTGAAGTAGGAATGTTCAGAGACGAGCCTTGGATTTGGTTGGTTCGTTTTTGTGTTGCGGGAAATTTTGGGTTGGGTTTATTCAATTTGGTAAAAATGTGGGCGACCGATTAATAAAAACACGGGCGACCGATTAAAAAAACACGGGCGACCGAGGACGGTCGTCCGTTTTCCCGTTTTCCCGTTTGGTCGCCCGTTTTTCAGTCGCACGTTCTAACATAAATTGCCATTTATACTCATTCAACTGGAAAAAAGCTGATAAAGAAAAAACAGGCGACAACTTAGCGTAAAAATTTAGCGGGTCAAGGGGCGCGCTCCTTGCGGGGTGTGGGGCAGCGCCCCACGGTTTTGCAGT
>WRKK01000050.1 GCA_009782245.1 Defluviitaleaceae bacterium
CGCACAGTAGAACTATAACGAACCTTGCCAATGCGAACATCTGAAACTCCGCCAGATATGCCGTTTTTTTCCCTAAAATTAACAATTTCTGTCAAAATTTCGGCGGACGGTTTATAAGTTGCATAATTATGCGCACTATAAAAATTTTCTACATCTGCACCAAATTCGATTGTGCCGTTTACATTCTTAAAAAACGTTCCCAAAACACGACATTCAAGCCCTGAAAAGCTAAACGCATATTTTGTGTAATCGTCCAGCTGACTAGATTTTCCCGCCGTTTCAAGGTTATCTTTATAATATTCCACCATTGAAGAAATCATTTCGTTATCTGTTGGCAATTTTGACGGCTTAATTGCTCGTAATAAAAGGCATTCGTCCACGTTGTCATTTTCGTTTTCGTAAAACGCCAAAATAAAAGTACCTTGCGGCACACCACCAACTTTTTCTTTCCAAGAATCCGCAACCAACAAGTGAGCCTTTTCAAAATCCAAATAATAAGGGCGACCAATGGATAATTCGGGCTTTTTAGTATCCTTGAAAATATTGGGGATACTTTTATTTATAATATCTTCGATAAGTGTCATATTTATTGCTCCTCCGTTATGCTGGTGAACTCTCCCGCCAGCTAAAGCTAGTGGGCTTCCAACGTGCCAAAGTGGGCAGTACGCCTATTTTGACACATATTTCCTTTAGGGGAATAGATTTCCTTTCCACCATACAGAAATAATACTGATAGGTAAGGCTTTGAGGTAGTCGCCACCTTTTATCCCAGTCCGCACCGTGCGTACGCCTTTCAACGTACACGGTGCTCCAACAAAGTTATTTTATTTTTGCTACGATTAGGTTCTCCGTTAATAGTAGCGGTCAGGGTAGCTTTTTACAGCTTTATATATAACTTTGTCTTGTGGCTGTTGCTCCATTCCCATTACAGGAATTTCATCGCTCGTGCCACTACTCTCACAGCGGTTAAAAATGGTTATTTATACTTGCCTATGTCGGCAGACAGGCGTTTTCCCATTTAAGTCCTATCGCTAAATAGTTTGGCGTTTAACTCCGCTGTTTCCCACGTTCCGACCATTTTATCTGTGCATATATCCTTAGGTGCTTACTTTGGCTTACTTTGAGCCATTACACTTGATAGTGCCTGTAACACTATGGGGGTATTTCGTGCTGAGTAATTCTACTTTACCGTATGTACACACCAATCAATTTTGTTGATTAAGGAGACTTTTCAAGGCGTTACCCTATCATTCAATCCCTCAAATAGTCCGCTTGTTTTCTAGCTTACGCTATTGTCAAGCATCGTGTCGCACACTCAGAGTGCTAGTCTGCTAAGCAACTAGTTCCGCACCTGTCTGCTGACAGACGGGTTAAGCCTAATTAACGTGGATAAGGTGCGTGTAGTTCCCGCACCAAAACGAAAAACTTTTGTTTCGTTTGGCAACCTTGCTGTTATCAGCTAAGGATTTTAGCATCTTACATATTTTACACCTGCTCGTCCGACAGGCAGGTCGAGGTCTTTTCCTGTAAGTATCATTCGCTAAACGGCAGTTTCTCGTGCCATTTCTTAATAATATTATTATAATCTATGCTACTCATTTTGTCAAGGGGGTGCGTAAAAAAATCCACCTTGGCACATAATCTAAAAAATTAGGGGTTGTGGCTAGCGCCCTTTCAAATTTGGGTCTTCAAAGCGTATTTTAGATTGCTTGCCATATTCACGATTATTATCAATGCTAATCCATTTTCTTTTGGAAAGTTCAGCGCAAAATCCTGTGGTATTGCTACCAGCGAAAGGATCCAAAACTAAATCGCCAGGATCGGTCAAAAATTCAATAAAGAAATTTGCCAGTTCCAGAGGCATTCTTGCGGGGTGCGGCGTAATGTTGCGTTGTTGGCAAGTTCGCATAAAAAAATCGCTAGATTTTGTGTTGGCAATGCTTAGCATTGAAAAGGGCAATCGTAGGTTTTTATTTTCGTCAATTTGCTCCAATTCAAGCACATTGCGTGCAATGCTCCCGCCGTTATCTTTCAAAAAGCCTTCTTCGCTTATAACGTGTTCGGACGGACGTTTGCCAGCGTTAAATTGCTGCTTTTTTAGTAATTGTTGCATACTTTTGCTGTATGGTCGCAAAATACGCCTGTTATCTGCTTTTGGTCTATCCGAGTTGGACATCCACCAAACATGAGTAAAGCTGTCGATTGCACGTATTCGTTCGCGAGTAACCCATTGTGCAGGAGAGGGCAATCGTGCAGGATTATGACAAATAAATTCTTGGCAAAGCCGCAAATCGGCATTTTCATTGCTGACAAAAGCAAGCAAAGATTGTAGCGTTAGCAGGGATTGCACAGGGCGTTCTTTTTCCCAGGCGTTTCCCAATTCTATCACGATGGAGCCGTTTGGAGCTAAAACATTTGCGAAGATTTCCGCCAAACCGCTAAACCATTGGAGATATTCTTCTCCCGAAAGATTGCCATATTTCTTTTTGTTGTTTAATGGAAACGGCGGCGAAGTTAGTATTAACTGTACTTTTTTCTGGTGCTTTTTTAGGATATTCTCGCAATCTTCGATATAATATTTTCCGTATTTTGTTTGATATAGTGGTTTTGGGTGCATTTTGACCTCCGCATTTGTGGATATTCCGTTTTGTTGAATATTAAGTTATCTAAATTCATTGTAGCAAAAAAATGTTTTTCTGTCAAAATTTTTTTGTTGATTTAGCTGTGGATAATAATGTTGCGGAGTCGTAGTACCTTTTGGTTTTGCTATGATGTATTTATTGCGGTTGCGTAGTTTGTGGTTGTTGCAGGTTTTCAACCCATTCAATGGGCTGTTCAAGCAATTCGGCAATTTGTGGTATCGAAAAATCTTTTTTTAGCATTTTTAGTGCGGTTTCAAGTTTAGCTTTTGCCTCGCCACGTTCCTCTAGCAATTTCACTAGTAAATTTCCATCTAAATTCATAGCATTATCCTCCAATAGTTTCCTAAAATCCTCTTCTTTGGCAAACTTGCTCATTTGTAGCAACAACAGCGATTGCAATTTGTTTCTTTTGTGCAAATCTTTTTCTTCCATGGTCAGCTTTATAGCTGAATCCGCCAAGTCGTACTGCGTTTTGC
>WRKK01000051.1 GCA_009782245.1 Defluviitaleaceae bacterium
TGCCCCACACCCCGCCACTTTGAAAAGTGGACAAACTTTAAATTTTCTTTTGGCTTTTTTGCAACTCGTTTTTTGGCGTTGCCGCATTGCCTTGTAATTATATACGTTGGGATTTTGGAAAAGTTTGTTGTGTAGAAGGATTTTTGTTTGGCTAAATTTTGATGTTTCAACTCTGCAAATTTTTCAATCCCCACTTGCGTTTTCCAAAATAAGCCTGTATATAAAATCATGCCAAATCACAACAAGGAGATTGACAAATGTGACATTTTGTGCTACAATATAATGGGAAGCAAGCAAGCGTGGAATAAAGGGATAATTTAAACTACTCCCGTTTTCACGCCGTTCCCATTCCGTATAATTTGACAAATTTTCGCAAAAATGCTATACTGAAAATAAAAAGGAGCTACAATTATGCAAAAAGTGGAAGAACGGATTTTGACGCAAGTCCATATTGTAAGGTCGGAGTACCACGATAAATTCGTGGTATTTGAGCGGATTGACGATGACGATTTTTAGAACCTGGTTATCCGCTGTTTATATGTGATTCTTACAAAGAGGCGGGGAAAGTTAGGGCTACAACAAGGGAACAATATCCAGGGTTAAGAGTAAAAGTTGTTTCTGGTACTGATTGGTGGGATGTGCTGTGAGTAAGTTGATTATGGACAAAATTGAAGTGCATGAAGTCGCCAAATTTTGACAAATTTAGCTTGACAGCACGACAAACTCATGTTACAATGTAGTCAGGTTTGAAAATTCACACGGAAAACCAGTAAAAAAGGTTTTAGTTTTTGGAGGTTGGGATGGAGTATAGGAAATTGGGTAGAACTGCCATGCGAACTAGCGAAATTGGCTTGGGTTGCGAGTTTCTGCAAGGTAAGGATTTTGCGGTGGTTGAAGCTGTGATTGAGGCGGCGCTTGCGGAGGGCGTGAATATTTTGGACGTTTTTATGTCCGAACCGCAAGTGCGTACGAATATTGGTAAGGTGCTGAAAAATGTCGCTCGTGATAAATTTATCATACAGGGGCATTTGGGGGCGGTTTGGCAAAATGGGCAGTACGCAAAAAGTCGAAATATGGCGGAAATTATCGATGCTTTCGACGACCTTTTGGAGCGGCTTGCGATGGATTTTATTGACATCGGTATGATTCATTTTGTTGACACGGAAGACTGTTATAACAGCGTTTTTAACGGAGAAATTATAGAATATGCCCAAAAATTAAAGGAAAACGGCGTGATTAGGGCGATTGGCTTGAGTTCGCATAATCCGATTATTGCCAAAAAAGCCGTCGATACTGGGCTGGTTGATGTGCTTATGTTTAGCATAAATCCAGGATTCGACATTCTGCCGACTGATTTGGAATTGGACGATATGTTCAAGGATAATGATTTTTATAGGGAAGTCATGCAAAATCGGCTAAATAGCGACCGAGTTGAGTTGTATCAGATTTGCGAACGGCTGGGGACGGCGATTACCGTGATGAAAGGATACATGGGAGGACGGCTGTTGACGGCGGAAAAGTCCCCTTTTGGGATAGCTTTGTCCGAGCCGAAATGTCTGCATTTTTCTCTGACACGGCCTGCGGTCGCCTCGGTTTTGGTGGGTTGCGAAACAGTAGAAGAGGTGCAAAAGGCGGTTGCGTACGAAAAGGCGAGCGAGTCCGAGCGAGATTTCTCGGAAATTTTTCTCGGGGGTTTTAAATCTATCGAAACGGCTGGAAAATGCGTGTATTGCAACCATTGTTTGCCCTGCCCTGAGAATATCGATATTGCCGCCGTTAATAAATATTTGGATTTGGCGGAAACATCGCAAACGCCGCCAGCTACGGTTAGAGAGCATTATGGTGTTTTGTCAGCGAAGGCTGGTGATTGTAGCAAATGTGGGCTATGTGAGGAGCGGTGTCCGTTTGCGGTGGCGGTTCGTGGGCGTATGGATAGGGCGGTTGAGGTGTTGGGGGGTTAGGAAATTTTGGTATTAACTATTTGACAAAATTTTAAGACTATGTTACAATAAAAATAGTTAAAATATGTGCTTTTTATAGGAGGTAAATTATGAAAAAACTGTTTATTGGTCTGTTTGTGGCGGTTTTGCTAGTGGTTAATGTGGGGGCGGTAACGGCAAGAGATTTGTCGAACGTAACTATCCCAAACGCTCGCAATCTCGTTTCGCACTTGCATGACGAGAATTGTCGGATTGACCATGGTTTAGACTTGCCCGAAGGTCTTGCTTTACACGTCAACACATTCCACATGGCGGACGAATTGGCGATTGTTAGCGTGTTCCCAGCTAGTTCTGACGGCGTTTTGCCATTTTGGCTAATGCCAGCACCCACTAACACGGGGCTTACGCCTGTGCAGACGGTGCGGTTGAATTGGACGTTGGACTGCTGTTTTAGTCCTGTGCTTGATACGAGGATTTGGCGAAAAGTACATACAATCGACACAACTACTGGCGAATGTTTGCGTGTTGTTGCGGATTTTATTGATTTTTGTGCAACCAGTTTCGTTCCACTCGAAAATATACGGACGGTGGAAATAGCAGCTTGCGAAGTGCTACATCGGTAACTAAAACAAGATGTACGAGGTTCAAACATTTTAAGGAGGTTTTTTTGTCGTGCTAAGAAAATTCTTACCCGCAAAGCAAGACGAACCCCCATTTTTGTGCTGTATACATCACAGCCGCAAACCCATAATGTGCCCTATTTGCCGACAACTACGGTGGTATACCGTAAATGTATGCCTGGCGAACGCAACCACCATCATCTCTCGTCCCACCCAGTATTATAAACTTTATGGTACAAGGCTTTCCGTGAGTCATTATATTGATCGTTCGCACATTGTTGGGTTGTTAATGGCTTTTTTCAATCGAATAGAGCTTGAGTTTGCAACTACTCATATTTATAAATGAATAAAACTCGTGGGAAATGGGGTTGTTTGCCCCTGCGGTTTCGCCATTTTTTGCATCTTCTGCTGTTTCCCATTTTACCAAGTCAACCCATGTATCGCCATCTCGAAGCACTTCCCAAGAAATAAAGCCCTTTTGTTTGGATAAAACTTCGGCATGACATTTTTCCGATGCAAGTAAGAAATCCTGCACAGATACGCCTTTTTTGAGTTTATAAGATATAAACCAAA
>WRKK01000052.1 GCA_009782245.1 Defluviitaleaceae bacterium
GGGGGGGGGGGCTGGCGGACCCGTCTACTGCGGGCAGGTAATATCCGCCCCTACCTGACCGCTGGCAGACGGGCGAAAACCAAATATTACCGTAGATTAAATTGATGTTTACAAACGCATTTTTGCCAAATGAGCCGCCCCCTGCGATTTGCTTATTTTTCGTAATAGCCCAACGGTTAAAAATAGCAATATTTTACCATTAACTTAGCATAAAAAAATTAGCGGGTCAAGGGGCGCGCTCCTTGCGGGTCCAGGGCAGCGCCTTGGCGGGGTGTGGGGCAGAGCCCCACGGTTTCAGCTACTTTTCAGCTTAAACTGCATTATCAGACCATACAAATTCACTGCCATGTCAACCAATTCTTTGCTTACGCTGGTGTTGTGTTCGGCTACTTCGCTGTTTGATGATGTCATGTCGTATACGTTTTTCATGCTTTCTGTTACGCTAGTAACCTCTAATGCTTGGGTGCGTGATGCCTCGGATATTACCTCTAGTGCGTTGTTGCTAGAGTTGGTGGAATCCACAATGCCCTTTAGTGCGGCGGAACTTTCTTCTGCAAGCGACACGCCAACATTGATGTTATCTAGCGAGTTGCCCAACATAACAGTTGCATCTTGGGCGGCAACGGAGCTGCGGCTGGCAAGGCTACGCACTTCTTCGGCAACAACGGCAAACCCTTTGCCATGTTCGCCTGCACGGGCGGCCTCGACGGAGGCGTTTAGCGCCAGCAGGTTTGTCTGAAACGCAATATCTTCAATAATTTTAACAATTTTGGATATATCGTTGCTAGAAGATTTTATGTTTTCCATTGCGTCCACTAACTTTTGCATTTTTATATCGCCGTCCTGTGCCGCATGGGAAATATTCGCCGAAATATCCCGTATTTTATTAACGCTTTCGGCGTTGTTGCTAATTTTTTCGGATATTTGCTGCATACTTTCGGTCATTTGCCGCATACTTTCGGCTTGCTCCGAAAAGTTTGCTGTAAGGTTCATGCTAGTTTGGGCTATTCCGCTGGCGGCGTTTTCCACGCTTGCCGAAACGCCCTGTATTTCCAAAATTAACGAGCTAAGCGAAAAAATAAGGCTATTAATGGAATTTTTTATAGTAACAAAATCGCCCCGATAATCCAATGAAATTATAGTAGCCAAATTTTTGTTAGATACTTCTTTTAACACGTTCGCAACGTCAACTATGTAAGAATTTATAACCGAAACGCTCTCCAGCAGCGTATCGCCAATATTGGTAAAATTTTCGTAAGAATTTTGGGTGTGTTTATCGGGTGTTTGCGGTATGTAGTTAAATTTTAGAATACCTTTGCTAAAATCGGTTAGTGCATTTTGAATACTAAGCCCCTCAACACGCTGATATTCTACAATTTCGTTGGTTGTTTGGGTAGAGGATAAAATTTCGGTAATATCGTTGGTAATTTCCATATATGCGACAATTTCGTTATCGTAAACCAGCGGCCACAAAGCGTGATCTTCAATAACGCTATCGCCGTTTGGCACGGGTATGTAGGTTCTAAATTTTTCAAGTTTGCTACCATTTTTAATGTTTTGGAACGCCGCTTTATAAACGGTCATGTTCTCTTCGCCAAAAATCAGCGAAACTTTTTTAGAATAATCCTCTGGCGTGTAGCCGTACGATAGACAATTTTTGTTCATAAACTTAAATGTACTGTCGGTATTTAGCACTAAAATTGGGTGCGGTATATTATCCAAAAATTTTTGCGTATTGGCTAGATTATTGTTTACGGCATCTAGCAATTTTTTGAAATCGTTTTGCAGGTGGTCAATTTCGCCACGGGCTGTAATATTGCCGCTTACAAATTCCTTGCTAACTAGTTCAATTTCGGTTATCAGCAAACTAACCGAGTGCTGAATATTTTTGAACGCATCGGAAAGTTCGCCCATTTCGTCGTTTGGCATTAATTGGATAGGCATATCCATTTTGCCCAACGAGATACTTTTGGCAACTTTTAGCATATGTTTTAATCTGCTAATAATTATGCGGTTCATAAATATCACGATAATAGAGATAATAATGGCACAAACAATAGCTACCATTAAAATTGCGGCGGCTACTTGCGTTGATATACTTAACGTGCTTTCCGCAGTAGATATTGTATACCAGCCAAAACGCTCGTTTGGCTGTAATAATACAATAACGTTTCGCCCTAAATAATCCACCATTTCAACAAGAGTGCTATAGGGGAACAATTCTGTTAAATCGTAACCAAACGATTCCAAATCCATAAACTCTACTGTTAGGTCGGTTGTGGTAATAATTTGCCCGTTGTTAGTCAGTATTAGGTGCTCGCCAGGGTTTACAGAGATAAGCAAGTAACTTTGAATGTAGGCTATATTTGCAGGTAAAACGATTATTCCAATGGCGTTGCCCTGGTGCATAATGGGCGTGCTGTACCATATTTGTAGTTCGCTACTTATCGGGGACGGCAAAACTTCGCTGATAAACGAGCGGCCCGCGCGGGCTTCGTGGACAGTTTGTGCGTGTGATGTGTTTAATATGTTTAGGTTGACAGATTCGTTTCGGTTGCCCGTGTTGGTTATAATGCCGTCCATATTGCTGAAATATATGTCGGCTATCATGTGCTGGTCGCCAATACTGGCAGATGTTATGAAAGCAGTATACAAAATTTCGTTTAATGCGGCGGTATCGTCTTCTGCTATAACATTTATTAGGGTTGGTTCTTGCGATAAACCGTACAATATTGACAATACGTTTGCGTGCCACATTTCGGCTATTAGGTCAGAATTGGATATGTTGCTACTAAGCATAGAAACAGCTGTATTGGTCATTTGTTGGGTACTAATAGTAATCAATATGCCCGAAAGCACAGCGTTTCCGATAAGCACGGCAATAACGATAGGCACAATCATTTTGCACGTTATGCCAATATTGCGACCCTTAATGGGTTTTTTTTGCAAATTCATAAATAAAAAATCCTCCTTCATTTGCGTATTTTGCAAGTATAACACTTTTTTTGGGATTAGTCAATTTTATTGGAAAATAATTTTTTTAATTGTTGTAATAATTTTTTTGTAGAGCCTAAAACCGTGGGGGTTGTAGTATTTGTGTACATTTATACTCGAACAACTTAAAAAATAAGCTGTTGTAGAAAAAACGGGCGGATAATATCC
>WRKK01000053.1 GCA_009782245.1 Defluviitaleaceae bacterium
CGCCACCGTAGGGGCGACCGTCCTCGGTCGCCCGTCCGTCTAATCCCTAACGGTTCAATAAAAGTGTACGCAGGTGAATATCCGCCCGTCTGCCTATCGCCCACGGTTTTAATGTTTTGTATAACGATTACACATTCCAAACAGCACCGTCAAACGCTACTTCAAAGTTGTGTGGTTCTGCTAGGTCTAGCATGGCATCGTAGCAAGTGCCGCCGTTGTGGGAAAAGTGCGTTAGTATTATTTTTGTGGTGTCCTTGATACATTTTAAGCCCTCTAGGCGGCGTTTTACTTCTAGTGCGTCTGGCAAGCCCATGTGGTTTGTGCCCTCTTTGTGTCCGCAAGAAGTGCAATCTAGGCTAATGGTGTCAAAAGGCTTGTTAGCGATATAATTAAATGTTTCGGTTGGAAATATACCTGTATCGTTGGCGTAAAGTAGGCGTTTGTTGGCAAGTTCTATCATATAAATAAAACATTGCTCGGTTATATCGTGCAGGGCGAGTAGCGGCGTAACGGTAAAATTGCCCGCCGAAAACGGCTTAAATGGCTCTACTACGTGAAATTTTATGTTAGTCGGCCATTGGTCTGTATCTAATTCTTGCATGGTTTTTTTGTATAAATCGTGAACTTTCTCGTTGCCGTAGATGTTTAGCGTAAAATTTGGCACGGGGTTTGCGTAAATGCCGCACCGATAAATCAGCTCGCTGGGCTTAAAATGGTCATCGTGGCTGTGCGTTATTACTAGATGAGCAATTTTATCAAGCCGCAAGCCGTGTTGCAACACGTGTAAATACGTATCTGGCGGCAGGTCGATTAACAAAATTTCGTCAGTAGTGCCGCTGCCTACTTCGTTGGCGTAAATAGCCGTTTGCGAGCGTGTTCTAATGTTTTTTCGCCCTAAAATACGGGCGGTTTCGCAATGTTCGCAGTTACAAAACAGGGCTGGCCAGCCCTCCGCCGCTGCTGTTCCTAAATATTGAATTTTCATAATGTCTCCTTTTGTAGTGCCTTATTCGTAAATGCTGATGTTATGCTGCCAAGCGAATGTTTCGCCTTGTTGTAGGCAAATTATGCCCTGCTTTTTTGTGATGTCGATTGGCGACTGGTCTTTTTCAAAATCGGGTAGCCCGTGCCACGGCTCTATGCAGATGTACGGTGCATTCGGTTGCGACCACAGCACCAAATTGGGTGCATCGTCATATTCTATCACAATTTTTGGCTTAGATGATTGCGAAGCCAAAATTACCTTGTTGCTAGGCAAATTGTGTAGCACAACAGAATTATTATCAAACATTTTGTAATCCAAATAAAGTCGGCGATCGTCTTCTAAAACGGTATAAGGTTCGGACATAAAGCCGTCGGGCGTTACGGTTAGTGCCTTGTAGGTGTTATCGTGGTCAAATTCTAAAAAATAATTGCTAAAAGTTTCGCCAGGGCTGCGGGGGCAAATAAAGCCCTCATGCGAGCCGAGCGAAAAATACATAGCACCGCTAGTTTTGTTTACAACGTGATAAACGGTTTGCAACACGTTCCATTTTAGCGTAAAAATAACATTCAGTTCAAAAGAGAACGGGTATATTTTGCGTGTTTCGGGCGTATTTGTGCAGGAGAACACGATAGTGTTGTCCATAGTGCTGCCGCTGGTTGTAAAATGCGTAGTGGGCGCAAAGCCATGAATCGGCATAGGGTACGTTTTGCCGTTGTAGCTGTATTGTGCATCTTTTAGCCGCCCAACAAACGGAAACAGCACGGGGGCTTGTCTATCCCAAAATTTTGGGTTTTTTTGCCATAAATATTCCATTTTGGTTTTTTTGGATAAAAAACTGCATAATTCCGCACCGTATTCGCTTATAGTTACGGAAAACTCGTCCGATTGCAAAAAATGTAACATAAAAATCACCGCCTTTGGTAGTTTAACTATATTTTACCACAAAAAGTTGTTTGCAACACAAAAAATTTAGTGTATTATTTAAGGGTAGAAAAAATTTTTGGGAGGTGGCATTATGCCAGCATTGGATTTTCCATTAGAGAAGTTACAAGAATACAAGGGGATAAGCCCCAAGCCAGCCGATTTTGACGAATATTGGCAAAAAGCGTTACAAGAATTAGACGAACTGGGTACATCGTACACGCTACAGCCAGCGGATTTTTCCGCGCCAGGCGTAGATTGCAATTATTTGTATTTTACGGGCGTGGGCGGCGCGCGGATTTGCTGTAAATTTTTATCGCCAAAAAACCCGCAAGGCAAGCTACCAGGACTTGCTATGTTTCACGGATACTCGATACATTCGGGTAGTTGGGTGGATAAATTGCCGTATGTTTATGCGGGATATTGCGTTTTGGCACTAGACGTACGTGGACAAATGGGTGCATCGGAGGACAACCTGCAAACGGTGGGCAACACGTTGCGGGGGCACATAATCCGCGGGCTAGACGAACCCGACCCGCACAAATTATTTTTTAGGAACGTATTTTTAGACGCAGCACAATGTGCCAGAATTTTAATGTCCATGGATTTTGTGGACGAAACCAGAATAGGTGCAACAGGCTGGTCGCAGGGCGGCGGGCTAACTTTGGCCTGTGCCGCATTAGAGCCCCGAGTTAAGCTAAACGCACCAGTGTACCCATTTTTATCCGACTACAAGCGTGTTTGGGAGATGGATTTATTTACCCGTGCCTACGACGAACTTTCCTATTACATTCGCAACCGAGACCCACGGCAACAAAAAATGACAGAAATGTTCAACCGCCTAGGTTACATAGACGTATCCAACCTAACGCCAAAAATAAAAGGCGAAACCTATATGTTTATGACCCTAATGGACGAAACCTGCCCACCGTCAACCCAATTTGCGGCATACAACAACATCACAGCCAAAAAATCCTGCGAAATCTACCCCAACCACGGCCACGAGGGTCTACCGCAAGCGGACGAACTGATTTATAACTTTTTCAAGAAGTTGTAGAAATATCAAAATCAAGTTCAAAACCGTGGGGCGCCCGCCTGACGGCGGTCAGGCTGCCCCACACCCCGCAAGGAGCGCGCCCCTCCCGCCTGCCGGCGGGCAGGTGACCCGCTAATTTTGTTAATTTTTTTACTGTTAAGTGATACTGGTACTTTGCGGTTGCCTGTTTTGCCTGTGGTTTAATTGTAGAAATATCGGAAT
>WRKK01000054.1 GCA_009782245.1 Defluviitaleaceae bacterium
CGCCTGCCAGACGAGCAGGGGTCGGTCGCCCGTTTGCCCCCAACCATTACGCCCGTTTGCCCCCCAACCAATCCACCCGTTCCGTCTGCTTTATAACATTTCAATATTTGTTTTTATTTTGCTGTTGACAACCGCAACTAAAATTTGGTAGAATAAAAATAAATACAACAATTTAATTTCAGGAGGATTTCATGCGAAAATCACGGTTTGGCGGCACAAAAATAAACCCAGATAAATTTGACAAAAGTCAGATAAAATTTTTTCTTATACTGATACCAGTGGCAATATTTATGGCGTTGCCGATAATTTTTATATTCAACCACGCATTTAAGCCGTTCAACGAATTATTTGCGTTTCCGCCACGGTTTTTTGTGCAACGTCCCACGTTAATAAATTTTACAACCCTGTTTGCAACAAGGCAACTAGGCGCAATGCCCATGAGCCGCTATTTTTTTAATAGCATAACCGTTGCTGGCGTTATTGTTGTGCTAAACATTGTAATTTCAACAATGGCGGCGTACGCACTATCCAAAAAAGATTTTAAGCTAAAAAAACTTATGTTCGAAATTAACACGGTTGCGTTGATGTTTGTGCCTGTTGCGGTGGCTATTCCACGATATTTGGTGGTTTCTGGGCTTGGGCTAATTGATAGCTTTTGGGTGCACATTATCCCGCTAATCGCAATGCCCGTTGGGCTGTTTTTGCTAAAACAATTTATGGATCAAGTACCCGATTCGCTGATAGAGGCGGCAAAAATAGACGGGGCAAGCGATTATTACATATATTACAAAATAGTTCTGCCGCTAGTAAAACCAGCGGTTGCAACGGTTGCAATTTTATCGTTCCAATCGGCTTGGAACAACATCGAAACCTCCGCAATCTACATAACCAACGAAAGTTTGCGTACGTTCGCATTTTTTATGAATAGCCTTGGCGGAATGGGCGGCGAACTGGGCGGCAGCGTGGCGGCGGCGGGAATTTCGGCGGCGGCAAGCCTGTTAATGTTTGTGCCAAACCTGCTAATTTTCATATTTATGCAAAGCAAAGTTATGGATACAATGGCACATTCTGGCATAAAATAGGGGGCGAAACATGAAAAAATTTATATTTGCTTTTTTAGCACTTGCGTTTTTGGGAACTAACGGGCTAAACGCCGCTACTGCAACGCCGTTTAACACTTACGCAATGTCCGTGGCGGGTTCTTGGGTTTACACGCGGCAAGCATACCAGCCAGCTGGCATTATAACGCACCCGCAACTTAACAGCCCCCAAGATTTACATATCGATGCAAACGGCAATTTATACATAGCGGATTCTGGCGGTCGCATTTTGGTGTTTGACAGCCGCCAAAATTTTATAACCATAATCGGCGAAGAAACCCTAAACAGCCCAACGGGCGTTACGGTGGATTTATACGGCAATATTTTTGTGGCAGACGGCGATTTTGTGCAAGTTTTTTCCCCGTTTTCAGACGGCGGCGTGCATACAAATTCCTTTGGTCGCCCAGATTCTGTGCTGTTCGGCACAACAGAGCCGTTTAGGCCGCTAAAACTGGACATAAACCCGCACGAAGTTTTATTCATTGTAGGCGAGGCGGCACACAACGGGCTTATAATGCTAAATCAGGACGGCGAGTTTTTGGGATATTTTGGTGCAAATCAAGTGAATCTAACGCTTTTTCAAACGTTGCAAAACATTTTTACGCCCCGAGATCAGCGGCTATTTTTGAATGTGCCGTTACCGCCCACAAATCTAGCAATAGACAGCCGTGGAACGGTTTTTACCGTAACGCAGGGCTTGGCGGTTGACACAATAAAAAAGTTAAACGTTGCGGGCAACAACATAGCGGGCAACATTGAAACGTACGTTAATATTATTGATGTCGCATTGGCGAACCACGGCGGTTTTTTTGCATTGGATATAAGCGGCAGAATATTTGAATACAACGCCGAGGGTTTTCCGATATTTGCGTTTGGCATAACCGACCCCGCCGTGCAGCGAATGGGCGTTTTTCTTATTCCAAGTGCGATAGTCCAAGATGCCGCCAGCAATTTATTTGTGGCGGATTCTGCGGCGGGTTTTGTGCATATATTTGCGCCCACCGATTTTGCCGCCAGCGTACACACCGCAATGGCTTACTTTGACCTTGGTATGTACGTTGAAAGCATGGCATATTGGAGCGAAGTTTTGCGGTTTCATTCGGGTTTTTCGCTGGCAAACATGGCGATAGGCCACGCCCGTTTTTTGCAGGAAGATTTTAACGCCGCCCGAGAAAGTTTTTTTGTGGCGGGTTATCGCAACGGTTACTCCGAGGCTTTTTGGGAGTTACGCAACGAGTGGGTATTGCTAAATGCGGGCCCGCTTAGTCTGGGTTTTGTCGCATTTTGGCTAATATTAAAAGGGTTTGGCAAAATTAGCCGCAAGCCGCAAAATTCCCACAAAACCACCAAAGCGGCACAATTAGCACAAGAATTATTGCATTTTCGCAAAGTGCTAAAAAATCCACCAGACGCATTTTACGAAATACGTTTCCACAAAAAAGCAAGCGTACTTTCGGCAACGATAATTTACGCCGCACTAATTTTGGCGTATTTGCTATCGTTGGTGGGGCGAGGTTTTATATTCGAGCAAACATTTTTCTTTTTTAGCATTCCCACAATGTTGCTGATGTTTGTGGGCGTTGTGGCGTTGTTTGTGGTAATGAACTACCTAGTTGCAACCATCAACGAGGGCGAGGGTAGCTTAAAAAATGTTTACATTTGCACGGCATACGCAACTGTGCCGTTTATTTTGCTTTCTGTGCCAGCGGTAATTTTATCGCAAATATTAACCCTAAACGAAAGTTTTGTATTCGATTTTGTGGTGCAAGTTTCAATAGGCTGGTCGTTGGTGCTAGTGTTTTTAATGGCAAAAGAACTCCACGACTACGAAATAGGTGCAACGGTTAAAAATTTAATATTAACCGTATCCGCCTCAACGGTGCTTGTAGTTACGGTGTTTGTAATGTATTTATTGCTGGAACAACTGTTTAACTTTGTGCAAAATATTTTGCTAGAATTTGCCGCTAGGTTTTAGGGGATTAGGTTGCTTGGGAATGGAAAACGGGCGACAATCGGAACGGGGGAACGGGCGACAATCGGAATGGGCAAACGGGCAACAATCGCTATGGGAAAACGGGCGACC